>NZ_JBHZDA010000001.1:225782-255993 GCF_042755665.1 Streptomyces sp. NPDC059142 | reverse complement strand
GGCGGGGGTTCGGGGCGGGGTGGCCCGCGGGGGGCGGGGGGGGGGGGGGGGGCCCGCGCCCGGGCCGCCCGACGGGAACGTCTCCTGTACGTCGGGGCGGGGCGTCAGATGCCCGCCGCCTCCGCCAGGTCCCGCTTCAGCGTCGTCAGCAGGTTCTGTGCCGTCGTACGGGCCTCGGGCAGTGCCGACGCGTCGGCGACCGGGATCACCGCCTCCAGGTAGCACTTCAGCTTGGGCTCCGTGCCGCTCGGGCGGACGATGACCCGGGCCCGGTACGCGCCGTCCAGGTGGTAGCGCAGGCCGTCCGTGGGCGGGAGCGAGTCCGTGCCGGCCGACAGGTCCTCGGCGGCCGAGACCCGCAGCCCCGCCAGTCCGGCCGGCGGGTGCTCGCGCAGCCGGCGCATGGCGTCGGCGATCAGGGAGAGGTCCTGGACGCGGACCGAGAGCTGGTCCGTGGCGTGCAGACCGTGCGTCACGGCCAGCTCGTCCAGCAGGTCGGTGAGCGTACGGCCCGACTCCTTCAGCTCCGAGGCCAGTTCGGCCACGAGCAGCGCCGCCGTGACGCCGTCCTTGTCCCGTACGCCCTCGGGGTCGACGCAGTAGCCGAGCGCCTCCTCGTACCCGTACCGCAGGCCCTCGGCGCGCGCGATCCACTTGAAGCCGGTCAGCGTCTCCTCGTATCCGAGCCCCGCCGCCGCGGCGATCCGGCCGAGGAGCGAGGACGAGACGATCGACGCGGCGAACGTCCCGGTCACGCCCCGCGTCACGAGGTGCGCGGCCAGCAGCGCGCCGACCTCGTCGCCGCGCAGCATCCGCCACCCCGCGTCGGCCGACGCGTCGGGGACGGCCACCGCGCAGCGGTCCGCGTCCGGGTCGTTGGCGATGATCAGGTCGGGGCCGACGCGGCGGGCCGTGGCGAAGGCCAGGTCCATCGCGCCCGGCTCCTCCGGGTTGGGGAACGCGACCGTCGGGAAGGCCGGATCCGGCTCCGCCTGCTCCGGTACGGGGACGGGCGCGGGGAAGCCCGCACGGGCGAAGGCCGCGAGCACCGTCTCCGTACCGACACCGTGCAGCGCCGTGTGGACGACGCGCGCGGTGCGCGGGGAGCCGGGCGTGAGGACCGCGTCCGTACGGGCCAGATACGCCGCCAGGATCTCGTCGCCGAGGACCTCCCAGCCGGAGTCCGGGCGCGCCACCGTGTCCAGCGGGCCCACCGCGGCGATCCGGGCGGCGATCTCCGTGTCGGCGGGCGGCACGATCTGCGAGCCGTCGCCGAGGTACACCTTGTAGCCGTTGTCCCTGGGCGGGTTGTGGCTCGCCGTGACCTCCACGCCGGCGACGGCCTCGAGGTGCCGTACGGCGAAGGCCAGCACAGGGGTGGGCAGCGGGCCGGGCAGTACGGCGGCGCGCAGCCCGGCGCCCGTCATCACGGCCACGGTGTCCCGGGCGAACTCCGCGGACTTGTAGCGGGCGTCGTACCCGACGACCACCAGGCCGTCCCCGTCGCCCCGCGCCGTCAGATACGCGGCGAGTCCCGCCGCGGCGCGGATGACCACGGCGCGGTTCATCCGCATCGGCCCGGCGCCCAGCTCGCCGCGGAGCCCGGCCGTACCGAACTGGAGCGTCCCCGCGAAGCGCTCCGCCAGGGCGCCGGGATTCCCGGCGTCGGCGGCTTCGATGAGCCCGCCCAGTTCCTCACGGGTCTCGCTGTCCGGGTCCTCGGCCTGCCAGGTCTTGGCGCGGACGAGGAGGTCCTGGTGGGCGGGGTCCTGATGCGCGTTCTGGTGCATGGGCCTGCTCCTGCGGGTGACGGTCTTCCGGGTGGCGTCTCGGCGTCCTGGACGGGTGGGGCGGGTGGCGCGGTCGGGTCAGATGCGGTCGAGTACCCGCGCGAGCAGCGCGCCCATCTGCGTGGCCGAGTCGCGGCCCGCCTGAAGGACTTCCTCGTGGTTGAGCGGAGCGCCCGAGATGCCCGCCGCCAGGTTGGTGACCAGGGAGATCCCCAGCACCTCGGCGCCCGCCTCACGGGCCGCGATGGCCTCCAGGACGGTGGACATGCCGACGAGGTCGCCGCCCATCGCGCGGACCATGTTGATCTCGGCGGGGGTCTCGTAGTGCGGGCCCGTGAACTGGACGTACACGCCCTCCTCAAGACCCGGGTCGATCTCCTTGCACAGCGCACGCAGCCGCGGCGAGTACAGGTCCGTCAGGTCCACGAAGTTCGCGCCGACGATCGGGGAGACGGCCGTCAGGTTGATGTGGTCGCTGATCAGCACGGGCTGACCGGGGCGCATGCCCTCGCGCAGGCCGCCGCAGCCGTTGGTCAGGACGATCGTCTTGCAGCCGGCGGCGACGGCCGTACGGACGCCGTGCGCGACCGAGGCGACGCCGCGGCCTTCGTAGTAGTGCGTACGGCCGAGGAAGACCAGGGCGCGCTTCTCGGCGATGCGGTACGAGCGGATCCGGCCGCCGTGGCCCTCCACGGCGGGGGGCGGGAAGCCCGGCAGTTCGGTCACGGGGAACTCCGCCTCGGGCGCGCCGAGCGCGTCGACGGCCGGTGCCCAGCCGGAACCCATCACCAGGGCGACGTCATGGGTCTCGGCGCCGGTCAGCTCGCGCAGCCGGGCGGCCGCGGCGTCGGCGGCGGCAAGAGGGTCGGCGGGTCCGTCGGCGTTGGCCGGGATAACAGATGCGTTCACGCGGATGAGGGTAGCCGGTCATGCCCTACGCGCGTAGATGTATTGGGCACGGTCTCCATATCGTTGTGTTGCTGTTTCCGGCGACTGGTCCCGTAGGGGGGGGGCGTGGGGGGATTCCGGGCTCTTTCTGGGCTGGGGGGGGGGTGGGGGCGGCCGGATCTCCCCCGTAGATCTGTCCCGCGGGGCAGATCCGGGACGCCGTCCGGTGCCCCGGTCCCCGCGGGTCTGCCCCGCGGAGCGGGCCGTCAGCACGGGCGCTTGCGCAGCTCCATCACGTAGTCGTGCGGGGCGCCCGCCGACTCCGCCGCGTCGGCCAGCTCGCCCAGGTAGCGCGCGGAGGGCAGCCCGCCCTCGTATCCGTTCAGGACGTACAGCCAGGTCGGCTCCTCGCCGTCCAGGGTGTGCACCCGTACGCGCATCCGCCGGTAGATGTCGAGCCCCACGCCTTCCCAGCGGTCCATGGAGTCCTCGTCCATCGGTGCCAGGTCGTACAGCGCGACGAAGACCTGTGAACGGGGCGCCTCCACGATCGTGGCGAGCGCGCCCTCCCAGCCCATCTGTTCCCCGCCGAACGTGAGCCGCCAGCCGTTGAGCCAGCCGGTGCCGCGCAGCGGGGAGTGCGGGGCGCGGCGGGTCATCAGCCGCGCGTCGAGGTTGCCGGCGTACGCGGCGTAGAGCGACATGGGATTGAGGGTACGGGAGGTGTGGCCGTGGCCGCCGGTGCACCGGTCCGACCGGGGCGGGCGCGTGAGCCCGGCGTACGGAGCCCGGCACGGCCCGGGGCGTGCGCGGTCGCGGGCCGGAGCCGTACGCGCCCCAGGTGGGAGGCGGCGCGGCGGACCCCCTGCCCGGATGGAGGGACCCGGGGCGAAGCTACTTGAAGCGTGCGGGACAATGGAGTACGTACTGCATCCCCCGGGGCACCCCCCGGAACCCCGGCCGGGGTGGCAGACGGGCCGGGTTGACAACGCGAGGCGGACTTTTTCGTGACCCGGATCGTGATCATCGGTGGCGGACCCGGCGGATACGAGGCGGCGCTGGTCGGCGCCCAGCTCGGCGCCGAGGTGACCGTCGTCGACTGCGACGGACTCGGCGGCGCGTCGGTGCTCACCGACTGCGTACCGTCCAAGACCCTCATCGCGACCGCCGAGGTGATGACCACCTTCGACTCCTCGTACGAGGAACTGGGCATCATCGTCGCCGACGACACGCCCTCGGAGCAGGCCGCCCGGGTCGTCGGTGTCGATCTCGGCAAGGTCAACCGACGCGTGAAGCGGCTCGCGCTCGCCCAGTCCCACGACATCACGGCCTCCGTCACCCGCGCGGGGGCCCGCGTGATGCGCGGCCGGGGCCGGCTGGCGGGCCGGCAGGCCATGGACGGCTCGCGCCAGGTCGTCGTGACCGCGGCCGACGGCACGGAGGAGTCCCTCACCGCCGACGCCGTCCTGATCGCCACGGGCGCCCACCCGCGCGAGATCCCGGACGCGCTGCCGGACGGCGAGCGGATCCTGAACTGGACGCAGGTCTACGACCTCGACGAGCTGCCCGAGGAGCTGATCGTGGTCGGCTCCGGCGTCACCGGCGCCGAGTTCGCCGGTGCCTACCAGGCGCTGGGCTCGCGGGTCACGCTGGTCTCGTCCCGCGACCGTGTGCTGCCCGGCGAGGACCCGGACGCCGCCGCCGTGCTGGAGGACGTCTTCCGGCGCCGCGGCATGAACGTCATGTCGCGCTCGCGCGCCGAGTCCGCCAAGCGGGTGGGCGACCGCGTCGAGGTGACCCTCTCCGACGGCCGGGTCATCTCCGGTACGCACTGTCTGATGGCCGTGGGCGCGATCCCGAACACCGCGGGCATGGGTCTGGAGGAGGCCGGGGTCCTGGTGAAGGACTCGGGCCACATCAAGACCGACCGGGTCTCGCGCACCTCGGCGCCCGGCGTGTACGCGGCGGGCGACGTCACCGGGATCTTCGCGCTCGCCTCGGTAGCGGCCATGCAGGGCCGGATCGCGATGTACCACTTCCTGGGCGACGCGGTCGCGCCGCTCGACCTGAAGACGGTCTCCTCGAACGTCTTCACCGACCCGGAGATCGCCACCGTCGGCTACAGCCAGGCGGACGTCGACGGCGGGAAGATCGACGCGCGCGTCGTGAAGCTGCCGCTGCTGCGCAACCCGCGCGCGAAGATGCAGGGCATCCGGGACGGCTTCGTCAAGATCTTCGCCCGTCCCGGTACGGGCATCGTGGTGGGCGGCGTGGTCGTCTCGCCGCGGGCGAGCGAGCTGATCCACCCCATCGCGCTCGCCGTCGACAACAACCTGACGGTCGAGCAGATCGCCAACACGTTCACGGTCTATCCGTCCCTGTCGGGATCGATCGCGGAAGTGGCGCGGCAGTTGCACACGCGGAAGACGACCGAGGAGAACTGAGGGACGACGCGGAGCCGGGCGGGCGACGGGCACCGGTGCCGGTGCGCGGCGCCCTCGGGTCCGGGTCCTGCGGGTCCGGGGCCCTGGGGCCGGGGTGCGCCGCCTCCCGTCCGCCGGACGGCCCGCCCCTCCGTACCGCCTGCCCCGTCCGCCTCAGGAGCCGCCGGTCCGTCCCGTCCGTACCGGCAGTCGACGGGAGCCGCCAGGAGTCCCGCGGGCCCCTCCAGGCCCATCCGGGCGCACGCGCTGCCCGTAAGCCCTTTCTACGGGCTTCGAAGCGTGCCCGAGCGGGCATGAAGTCTCTATACCATCAGGCGTGTTCGTTCGTGCACAACTTCTGTTATTCGGCGCAAACTGCTGAAAGCAGACGGTCATTGGGGTTACTGTCAGTTTCGTGTTCGCTGCAGAACGTCGCCAATTGATCCTTGAAATGGTGCGCGCCAACGGGGCCGTGTCGCTCCGTGAGCTCGCCCGCGTCGTCCAGACCTCCGAAGTGACCGTACGGCGGGATGTGCGGGCGCTGGAGGCAGAAGGACTCCTCGACCGCCGGCACGGCGGTGCGGTGCTGCCGGGTGGTTTCACGCGAGAATCCGGCTTCCCGCAAAAGTCCCATCTCGCGACGGCGGAGAAGACCGCCATCGCCGACCTCGCCGCGAGCTTCGTCGAAGAGGGCGAGGCCGTCGTCGTCGGCGCCGGTACGACCACGCAGGAGCTGGCCCGCCGGCTCGCGCGGATCCCCGGTCTGACCGTCGTCACCAACTCCCTGCTCGTGGCCCAGGCCCTCGCCCACGCCAACCGCGTCGAAGTCGTCATGACCGGCGGCACCCTGCGCGGTTCGAACTACGCGCTGGTCGGCAGCGGGGCCGAGCAGTCCCTCCAGGGGCTGCGGGTCACCCGCGCGTTCCTCTCCGGGAGCGGACTGACCGCCGAGCGCGGGCTGTCCACGTCCAACATGCTCTCGGCGAGCGTCGACCGCGCCCTGGTGCAGGCCGCCGCGGAGGTCGTGGTGCTCGCCGACCACACCAAGCTCGGCACCGACACGATGTTCCAGACGGTGCCCACCGATCTCATCAGCCGGCTGGTGACCGACGAGCCGCCCGCGCACGACGACCGTGCGGGGGCGGAGCTCCAGGCACTCGCCGACCAGGGCGTACGGGTCTCCGTCGCCGGTACGGGGGCGGGCTGCGGCGCCGGTGGTACGGACGGCGCGAGCGGCGTCGTCGGGAGCGAGACGATGCCACCGGGCAGCCGGGCCCGCCGCGACGTACCGCTGCCCGGCCAGCGCCGTACCCATACGGCGGGGCCCGGCGCGGGACCTGGCGTCTCCGGCGGGCCCGGGGGGCAACTCCGGGGCGCGGGAGGCCCCTTGGGTCCGCAGGAGGCGGGCGAGAGGGCGCGGGTGGCGGATCTTCGGCGCCGGTAGCCGAGGCCGGTGCCCTGAACCGGTGTCGAAGTCCATGCCCATGCCCGTGCCCGCGGCCGGTGCCGGAGCCGACGGCCGGACGGGCGCGCGGCGGTGGGAGGCGGGAGGCGGGCCGGGCCCTACGGGGCCTTGAGGCCCGTCAGCGTCAGCGTCAGCAGGCGGTCCGCCAGGGTCGGGTCGTCCGGTGACTGCTCCGCCGCCAGCGCGATCGCGTTCGTGAGCTGGAGCAGATCCCTGATCGAGACGCCCGTCCGTACGTCCCCGGATTCCTGGGCGCGCAGCAGCAGGCGCGCGCCCGCCTCGCGCATCGGGCCGCTGCACTCCGACAGCGCCGAACTCTCGTCGTTGGACGCCGACATGAGCGCCCGCGAGAGCCCCTGATACTCACCCGCATGAGTGATCACGGCGCGCAGCCATTCCGTCAGCGCGCGGCACGGGCTCTCCGACTCCGCGAGGTCCGCGGAGCGCTGGAGCAGGTCGGCAAGCGCTTCCTTGAAGACCGCGTTCAGCAGGGCGTGCCGGTTGGGGAAGTGCCGGTAGAGCGTGCCGATCCCGACGCCCGCGCGCCGCGCGATGTCCTCCAGCGAGGTGTCCGTACCGTGCCGCGCGAAGCTGGTGCGGGCCTCGCCGAGCAGCCGTTCGTAGTTGCGGCGCGCGTCGGCGCGCATGGGCCGGGGCGGCGTGTGTGCCGTACTGCTCGCCATCGCGCGGTCCTCCTGTTCGCCACCCCGTCTCCCCGGTGAGTCTACGGCGCAGGCCCCGCCCGGATCCTCGAACGGATCGTGGATCGGGCGGGGCCTGCGCGGGCGCCGGGTGCCCGGGAGTCCGGGCGCGGGTGTCAGTCCTTGATCTCGCAGATGGTCGCACCCGAGGTGAGCGAGGCGCCGACCTCGGCCGCGAGGCCCTTGACGGTGCCCGAACGATGGGCGTTCAGGGGCTGCTCCATCTTCATGGCCTCCAGGACGACGACCAGGTCGCCCTCCTTGACCTCCTGGCCCTCCTCGACGGCCACCTTGACGATGGTGCCCTGCATGGGGGAGGCCAGAGTGTCGCCGGACGCCGCCGACGCCGACTTCTTCGCCGCGCGGCGCTTGGGCTTGGCGCCCGCCGCCAGCCCCGTACGGGCCAGGGACATGCCCAGGCTGACCGGGAGCGAGACTTCGAGACGCTTGCCGCCGACCTCGACCACCACGGTCTCGCGGCCCGGCTCCTCGTCGGTGTCCGCGTCCGCCGCGGCGGCGAAGGGCGGGATGTCGTTGACGAACTCGGTCTCGATCCAGCGGGTGTGGACCGTGAACGGGTCCGAGGTGAACGCCGGGTCGGTGACCACCTTGCGGTGGAAGGTCAGCGCCGTGGCCATGCCCTCGACGGTGAACTCGTCCAGGGCGCGCGCCGCGCGCTGGAGCGCCTGCTCACGGGTGGCGCCGGTGACGATCAGCTTGGCGAGCAGGGAGTCCCATGCCGGGCCGATCACCGAGCCGGACTCGACACCGGCGTCCAGCCGGACGCCGGGGCCCGACGGCGGGGCGAAGGTGGTGACCGTACCGGGGGCGGGGAGGAACCCGCGGCCCGGGTCCTCGCCGTTGATCCGGAACTCGAAGGAGTGACCGCGCACCGCCGGGTCGTCGTAGCCCAGCTCCTCGCCGTCCGCGATGCGGAACATCTCGCGTACCAGGTCGAGTCCGCTGACCTCCTCGGTCACCGGGTGCTCCACCTGGAGCCGGGTGTTGACCTCCAGGAAGGAGATCGTGCCGTCCGTGCCGACCAGGAACTCGACGGTCCCGGCGCCGACGTAGCCGGCCTCCTTCAGGATCGCCTTGGACGCCGCGTACAGCTCGGCGTTCTGCTCCGGCGTCAGGAAGGGCGCGGGGGCCTCCTCCACCAGCTTCTGGTGGCGGCGCTGGAGCGAGCAGTCACGGGTCGAGACGACGACCACGTTGCCGTGCGTGTCGGCCAGGCACTGCGTCTCGACGTGCCGGGGCTTGTCGAGGTAGCGCTCGACGAAGCACTCGCCGCGGCCGAAGGCGGCGACGGCCTCGCGGACCGCCGAGTCGTACAGCTCCGGGATCTCCTCAAGCGTACGGGCGACCTTGAGGCCACGCCCGCCGCCGCCGAAGGCCGCCTTGATCGCGATGGGGAGGCCGTGCTGCTCGGCGAAGGCGACGACCTCGGCGGAGCCGGAGACCGGGTCCGGGGTGCCCGCCACCAGCGGGGCGCCCGCGCGCTGCGCGATATGACGGGCGGCGACCTTGTCGCCCAGGTCGCGGATGGCCTGCGCGGGCGGGCCGATCCAGGTCAGGCCCGCGTCCAGGACCGCCTGGGCGAACTCGGCGTTCTCGGACAGGAAGCCGTAACCGGGGTGGACCGCGTCCGCGCCCGAATCCTTCGCCGCCTGGAGCACCTTGGCCATGTCGAGATAGCTGGCCGCCGGGGTGTCACCGCCCAGGGCGAACGCCTCGTCCGCGGCACGGACGTGCAGCGCGTCCCGGTCCGGGTCGGCGTAGACGGCTACGCTCGCGATTCCGGCATCCCGGCAGGCACGGGCGACGCGGACAGCGATTTCGCCACGGTTGGCGATGAGCACCTTGCGCACGATGGCTCCCTCCTTGAGACAAGCTGAGTTTAGGGACTGCCGACACGCGCCGCCGAACTGTCCCCGCTGGTGAGCTGCACCGTACGGAGCGTGTTCCGATCATCGCCCGAAGAGCGAAATCCCTTGTGGCACCACGGTACGCCGCGATCCTCCGTCGCACAGTAGCGCTCGGATGTGGTCCAGCTCTCTGTCGGACTGTCCCTCCGCCGATCACGATTCTTTGTGGAGTCTCTACGAATGGCGGCAAGATTCTTTGCCTGGGACCGGGCCCTTGTCCCAGGGTTCACCGGTGCGTACCGTGCGCGATGGCGAACGTACTGCTGGTAACAGGTGAAAACAGGGGAAGAGGGTGGGGGCCGTGGCCCGGATACCGGTGGCGTGGCTGACGGCGGTCGTGCTGGTGGTGGAGGCGGTCGGCATCGTCTTCGTCAACGGAGTCCTGGCCACGGTGGTCGACCGTCAGCAGATGTCCCTGGCCGGCCTCGACACCGACGCGATGTTCGCCGGGACATGGGCGACGGGCGGCGTCTTCGCGGCCTATCTCCTCGGGTGCGCGGCGGTCCTGGCGCGTACGGGGCTACGGGACCGGCGGCCCGGCCGCTTCGGGCGGATCGTGCTGATCACCTGCGCGGTGGTGCACGCGGTGCTGGGCGCGCTGACGGTCGGTCTGGTGGGGTGGACCGCCTTCGCGGTGATGATGGTGATCGTGGGGCTGGTGGTGCTGGTGCTGGTGGCGTACGAGGCCGAGCCCCGGCCCGCCGGGCGGGCGCCGGACGAGGAGCAGCGCGCCGCACAGGGCCCGGCGGCCGCCTGACGCCGCCCGGACCGGGGGCTGCTCAGACCCAGAGGTCGGTGATCCGCACGCCGTGCGCCAGCAGCAGCGTCCGCAGCAGCGGCAGCGACAGGCCGATGACATTGCCGTGGCTGCCTTCGATCGCGTCGACGAAGGGCGCCGAGCGGCCGTCGAGCGTGAACGCCCCCGCGACGTGCAGCGGTTCGCCGGAGGCGACGTACGCGGCGATCTCGGCGTCGGTCGGGGTGCCGAAGCGGACCGTGGTCGACGCGGTCTCACCCGCGCGGTGGCCGGTCGTGGTGTCGATCACGCAGTGGCCGGTGCGCAGGATCCCCGTACGGCCGCGCATCGCCTTCCAGCGGAGCGTGGCCTCGTCGGCGTCGGCGGGCTTGCCCAGCGCCTCGCCGTCGAGTTCGAGCACCGAGTCGCAGCCGACGACCAGCGCCCCGGCGGCCTCGGGGAGCGCCGCCACGGTGGTGGCCTTGGCCTCGGCGAGGACGAGCGCCAGTTCGGCGGGGGTCGGGGCGGAGAGCGCGTCCTCGTCGACACCGCTGACGATCACCTCGGGCGCGAGTCCCGCCTGCCGGAGCAGTCCGAGCCGGGCGGGGGAGGCGGAGGCGAGAACGAGGCGGCGTCGCTGAGCGGTCATGCCGGTCATCGTACGGAGCGCGCCGGGGCGCCCGTCGCCCGGTGTCCGCGCGCGCCCCGGCCGGGCGTGCGCGCGGCCGTGCGGCGGTCAGCGCAGGCCGAGTCGGTGCGGGCGAGTCGGTGCGGGCCGAGTCAGTGCAGGCCGAGTACGAGCATCGCGAGCACCATCGCCAGGGCGAGCAGGATCCCCGCGCGGCGCATCATGCACTGCGCGTCGCGGAGCTCCTTGGGGGGCCTGTTCTCGGGGTCGGACCACAGCATGTCCCCGATCCTCCGCCGGACGGGCCTCCGGCGCCTGAGTACGTGTACTCACGCCGACCCGTGGCCCGTACACACACATGCTCCGGACGGGGGAGCACCCGCCCGGCGGCGGGGCTCAGCCCGGCCAGTACGTCCTGGCCCACGCGCGCGGACCGGGACGCATGGCCCGGCCCCGCGCGATGCGGTCCGGCGCGGACCACTCGGGCTTCGGTTCGGCCGGACCGGGCGGGGGGCTCTCCACCGCGGCGGCGCGGGCCTGGACCACCGCCAGCGCGGCGGCCAGCTCCTCGCGGGTCGGGTTGCCCCGGACGACCTTGATCACCGTCAGTTCCCTTCCTTCGTCGCGACGTCTCCGTCGCGCGTGCGAGGTTCGTGCAGAGGCTCCCGCATGCGCGCGGAGGCTCCTACAAGGGGATGTTCCCGTGTTTCTTCGGCGGCAGACTCGCGCGCTTCGTCCGGAGCTGGCGCAGCCCCTTCACGATGTGCGTCCGGGTCTCCGACGGCATGATCACCGCGTCCACGTAGCCGCGCTCCGCCGCCACGTACGGGTTGAGCAGCGCGTCCTCGTACTCCTCGATCAGCTCGGCGCGCCGGGTGTCCTGCGCCGCGTCGTCACCGGCGGCGGCGATCGTCCTGCGGTGCAGGATGTTCACCGCGCCCTGCGCGCCCATCACCGCGATCTGCGCCGTCGGCCAGGCGACGTTCAGGTCCGCGCCCAGGTGCTTGGAGCCCATCACGTCGTACGCGCCCCCGAACGCCTTGCGGGTGATCACCGTGATCAGCGGGACCGTCGCCTCGGCGTACGCGTAGATCAGCTTGGCGCCGCGCCGGATGATGCCGCCGTACTCCTGGTCGACGCCGGGCAGGAAGCCGGGGACGTCCACGAACGTCAGCACCGGCACGTTGAACGCGTCGCACGTCCTGACGAACCGCGCCGCCTTCTCCGAGGCGTTGATGTCCAGACACCCCGCGAACTGCATCGGCTGGTTGGCGACGATGCCGACCGGGAAGCCCTCGACCCGGCCGAAGCCCGTGATGATGTTGGGCGCGAAGAGCGCCTGCGTCTCCAGGAACTCCCCGTCGTCCAGCACCCGCTCGATCGCCGTGTGCATGTCGTACGGCTGGTTCGCCGAGTCCGGGATCAGCGTGTCCAGGTCGCGGTCCTCGTCCGTCGTCTCCAGCACGGCCTCCTCGGGGAAGGCGGGCGGCTCGGAGAGGTTGTTCGACGGGAGGTACGAGAGCAGGGACTTGACGTACTCGACGGCGTCCTTCTCGTCGCCCGCCATGTGGTGCGCGACACCGGAGGTCGTGTTGTGCGTACGGGCGCCGCCCAGCTCCTCGAAGCCGACGTCCTCGCCCGTCACCGTCTTGATGACGTCGGGCCCCGTGATGAACATGTGCGACGTCCGGTCGACCATCACCGTGAAGTCGGTGATCGCCGGGGAGTAGACCGCGCCGCCCGCGCACGGGCCGACGATCAGACTGATCTGCGGCACGACCCCGGACGCGTGCACATTGCGGCGGAAGATCTCGGCGAAGAGGCCGAGCGCCACCACGCCCTCCTGGATACGGGCGCCGCCGCCGTCGTTGATGCCGATGACCGGGCAGCCGGTCTTCATCGCGAAGTCCATGACCTTCACGATCTTCTCGCCGTACACCTCGCCGAGCGAGCCGCCGAAGATGGTGAAGTCCTGCGAGTAGACACAGACGGGGCGGCCGTCGACCGTGCCGTAACCGGTGACGACACCGTCCCCGTACGGGCGGTTCGCCTCGATGCCGAAGTTGGTCGAGCGGTGCCGGGCGAACTCGTCCAGCTCCACGAAGGATCCCTCGTCGAGCAGGAGGCCGATCCGCTCGCGGGCCGTCAGCTTCCCCTTGGCGTGCTGTTTCTCCACGGCGCGCGCGGAGCCGGCGTGCGTGGCTTCGTCGATACGGCGCCGGAGGTCCGCGAGCTTGCCCGCGGTGGTGTGAGCGCTGGTTCGTGCGGAGGTTCCCTGGGCTGTTTCCGGCTCGGACATCGGGCTGCGGCTCCCTGCGGGTCACGGGTGTGATGCGGCGTGCGCCAACGCGCGGATGCTACTGATCCGTAGCGTATCGGCGCGGATACCGTTCGGCAGTGCGGCGTTTGCCACACCTAGGGTGGCTTGCATGACGGAGTCCCATGACCATCCCGGTAACCCCTCTGGCCGGGATCACACCGGCCGCTGGACCGACCTCGAACGGCCGCCGCTCGGCCTGCGCGCGCTGCGCCGCGGCCTGATCCTCCCCGGCGGGCTGTGGACCTCGCTCGACGTGGTCGAGGCGACCGGCTCCACCAACACCGATCTGGCGGCGCGGGCGGCGGACGGCGCGCCGGAGGGCGCGGTGCTGGTCGCCGAGGAGCAGACGGCGGGACGCGGGCGGCTCGACCGGCGCTGGTCGGCGCCCGCGCGCTCCGGGATCTTCTTCTCCGTCCTGCTCAGGCCGGGCCCCGGCGTCCCGGCCGAGCGGCTGGGCTGGCTGCCACTGCTGACCGGGGTCGCCGTCGCGACCGCACTGTCCAGGGCGGCGGGCGTGGACACCGCCCTGAAGTGGCCGAACGACCTGCTGGTCACGGTGGACGGCGAGGAGCGCAAGGCGGGCGGCATCCTCGCCGAGCGGATCCGACAGGCAGGTGACGACGCGGTCGTGGTGGGCGTCGGCCTCAACGTCTCGCTGCGCGCCGCCGAACTGCCCGTACCGACGGCCGGGTCGCTGGCGCTGGCGAACGCCGTCTCCCTGGACCGGGACACGCTGCTGCGCGCCGTACTGCGCTCCCTGGAGCGGTGGTACGGCCAGTGGCGGGAGGCCGGCGGCGACCCGGCCGCCTCCCGGCTCCAGGAGGCGTACACGGCCGGCTGCGCCACGCTGGGGCGGCGGGTGCGGGCGGAGCTGCCCGGCGGCCGTGAGCTGGTCGGCGAGGCGGTGGCGGTGGACGGCGACGGCCGGCTGGTCGTCGCCACGGACGACGGCGGGCGGCACCCGGTGGGCGCGGGCGACATCGTGCACGTACGGGGGGCATAGGCCGTCCGGGCGGGCACCGGGCACGCGTACGGGGGCATCCGACGGGGGCACGGAGCGCCCGGCACAGGACGGTGGCACGGCGGGGCGGTCGCGGCCCGGACCCGTCCGGTCGCGGCACGGGGGCGGTCACGGGCGGTACGGCGTGCTCCGTACGCGCCCGTCCGTACCTCAGGACGGACCGTCCCATACCCACCCATGGACGTGAGCCAGCGCACATCTGCCGTATCGTTGAGGCGGTCCACGACAGATCGGCAGGGCAGTGCGCAGGGAACGGGCAGGAGGCGGCTGGTGACCGTCGATGATTCGGCTTCCGGCGCCGACACACCGCCGCCGGACCCCTCGGGCCACCCGGCCCCGCACCATGTCGTCGATCACACGGCCGAGCCGACCGACGACCCCCTCGCGATCCGCCTCGAACAGCTCATCCTCGGCGCGGAGCGCCGCTACACCCCCTTCCAGGCGGCCCGTACGGCCGGGGTCTCGATGGACCTCGCCTCCCGCTTCTGGCGCGCCATGGGCTTCGCCGACATCGGCCAGGCCAAGGCGCTCACCGAGGCGGACGTGCTCGCGCTGCGACGGCTCTCCGGTCTGGTCGAGGCCGGGCTGCTGAGCGAGCCGATGGCCATCCAGGTCGCCCGGTCCACGGGGCAGACCACCGCCCGGTTGGCCGAGTGGCAGATCGACTCCTTCCTGGAGGGGCTGACGGAGCCCCCCGAGCCGGGGATGACCCGCACCGAGGTCACGTACCCCCTGATCGAGCTGCTCCTGCCGGAGCTGGAGGAGTTCCTCGTCTACGTGTGGCGGCGCCAGCTCGCCGCGGCGACCGGGCGCGTGGTGCAGGCCGCGGACGACGACGAGATGGTCGACCGGCGGCTCGCCGTGGGCTTCGCGGACCTCGTCGGCTTCACCCGGCTGACCAGACGGCTGGAGGAGGAGGAGCTGGGCGAGCTGGTCGAGGCGTTCGAGACCACCTCCGCCGACCTCGTGGCCGCGCACGGCGGCCGGCTGATCAAGACCCTCGGCGACGAGGTGCTGTACGCGGCGGACGACGCCGGTACGGCCGCGGAGATCGCCCTGCGGCTGATAGAGACCATGACGCACGACGAGACGATGCCCGCGCTGCGCGTCGGCATCGCGTTCGGCACGGTCACCACGCGGATGGGCGACGTCTTCGGCACGACGGTGAACCTCGCGAGCCGGCTGACGTCGATAGCGCCGAAGGACACCGTCCTGGTCGACGGCGCGTTCGCCGAGGAGCTGATCCGTACGGGAGACGCCCCTGCCTCGGAGACCGAGGCGGCGGAGGCGGCGGCGCAGGCCGAGAAGGAGGGCGCGGTGCCGCCCGCGTACCGCTTCGGCCTCCAGCCGATGTGGCAGCGGCCGGTGCGCGGGCTCGGTGTCGTGGAGCCCTGGCATCTGGGGCGGCGGACCACCTAGGGTCGGTCGTCCGGATCGTGCCGGGTCGGCCTGATCCGGACGACCGGCCCTGGACCTCCCGCCGGACCAAGGCCCTAGGATCGCTCCCGGTGAACCGTCGTTAACCGGGAGGTTGCTGTGATGGCCGAGGACGAGCAGAGGTTCGGGGAGTTCGTCGCCGTACGGCGGCGCGGGGTGGGCGGACACGTCGCCGAGCTGGTGCTCGACCGGCCCAAGGCGATGAACGCGGTCTCCATCGAGCTGGCCCGCTCGCTGGCCGCCGCGTGCGCCTCGCTCGCCGCCGACCAGGACGTACGGGCCACCGTGCTGACCTCCACGCATCCGCGCGCCTTCTGTGTCGGCGCGGACCTCAAGGAGCGGAACGCGCTCAGCGACGCCGAGCTGCTGCGGACCCGGCCCACCGCGCGCGCCGCGTACACCGGCGTGCTGGAGCTGCCGATGCCGACGGTCGCCGCCGTGCACGGCTTCGCGCTGGGCGGCGGGTTCGAGCTGGCGCTCGCCTGCGATCTGATCGTCGCCGACCCGTCGGCGGTCGTGGGGCTGCCCGAGGTGTCGGTCGGGGTGATCCCCGGCGGCGGCGGTACGCAGCTCCTGCCCCGGCGGGTCGGGGCCGCGCGCGCCGCCGAGCTGATCTTCACCGCGCGGCGGGTGGCGGCGGCCGAGGCGGCGGGGCTGGGCCTGGTGGACCTGCTGGTGGACGAGGGTGCCGACCGGGACGAGGCGCTGGCCCTGGCGGACCGCGTCGCCGCGAACTCGCCCGTCGGCGTACGGGCGGCGAAGCGCGCCCTGCGCCTCGGTCACGGGCTCGACCTGCGGGCCGGTCTGGAGGTCGAGGACGCCGCCTGGCGGTCGGTCGCCTTCTCCGGGGACCGGGCGGAGGGGGTCGCGGCCTTCAACGAGAAGCGCAAGCCGCAGTGGCCCGGCGCCTGACGGCGGGCGCGGTGCCTGACGCGGTATGACCGGGCGTCGCTCCAGTTGATCAAACCATCCCAATCCGCCCTAAGGTGGGGTGATGGGAGTGGATGGGCGACTGCGCGCCATGGTGGCACTGTCCCAGGCGATGGCCGCGGCCCCGACGGCGCGGGAGTCCTGGCGGGCGGCGGCCCAGGGCGCCTGCGCGGCGCTCGCGGGGGGCTTCGCGGCGCTCTCCGTGTGGGAGCGGGACCTCGGCCGGCTCAAGGTGCTCGTGAACGCGGGGGACCGGGCCGAGGGGGAGGCGGAGTTCCCCGAGGACGAGTCGTACCCCGTGCACCAGTTCCCCGAGATCGCGGAGTTCCTGCACGAGCGCTGGGCGGGCGGCGGCGGGCCCAACGCCTGGGTCGAGACGGCGGCCGGATCCGTGGACGCGGACGCGGGCGCCCCGGCGGCCGGGCCGCCCGGCTACTGCCACCAGCGCGTCGCGGCGCTGCGCCGGCGCGGCCGGGGATGCTGCGTCGTCGCCCCGATCGTGCTGCACGGCCGCGCGTGGGGCGAGCTGTACGTGGCCAGACCGCTGGGCGCGCCGCTCTTCGACGCGGACGACGCCGACTTCGCGACGGTCATCGCCTCCGTGGTCGCGGCGGGGCTGGCCCAGACGGAACGGCTCGAAGAGGTGCGCCGCCTCGCCTTCACCGATCCGCTGACGGGGCTGGCGAACCGCCGCGCGGTCGACGCCCGGCTCGACGAGGCGATCGGCTCGTACCGGAACGACGGGGCCGTCGTCAGCCTCGTCGTCTGCGATCTCAACGGCCTGAAACAGGTCAACGACACGCTCGGCCACGCACTCGGAGACCGTCTGCTGGAACGGTTCGCCTCGCTCCTCTCCGTCTGCGGCGCACGGCTCCCCGGCGCGCTGTCGGCGCGGCTGGGCGGGGACGAGTTCTGCCTGCTCGCGGTGGGCCCGAGCGCGGACGAGGTGATCGCGGTCGCCGCCGAACTCTGCGCGCGGGCGGGCGAACTGGAACTGGGCGAGGGCGTCGCGTGCGGGATCGCCTCGACGGGCGACCCGATCGGCGAGGTGACCTCGGGCCGCCGGCTCTTCCGGCTGGCGGACGCGGCCCAGTACCGGGCGAAGGCGGTACGGGCGGCGGGCCCGGTGGTGGCGGGCCGCGACGGCACGGTGATCCGCCTGGCCGACACACAGCCGCCCCCGGCCCGTGACCGCCGCCGCTTCCGGGACGCGCCTCCGTCACCGTGACGGCTACGGCCCCCCTGCGGCTGGGAGCCGCCGCAGTTGGGGCCCGTCCGTCCGGGCGTACCGAGGCCGCCCCGGCCGAACACCCGTGGTGCAACCTCCGTCGCCGTGTGTTCGTGCCCCGCAGCTCGCGTACCGCTCAGACGGCCAACGCCCCGGTACGTACGGCGAACTCCCGCAGTCCACGCACTCGGGTGGGGCCGTACAGCAGATCCGACGTCAGCGCTCGCAGCGCGGGCCGCCGTACCTCCTGCGACGCCTCCGCCTCCACCCGGCGCAGCGCCGCGAACGTCCGCGGCCCGTCGCCGTCGTCACACTCATCGAGGACGGCGCCGCCCGGTTCCTCCCGTAGAACCTCGTACCGGTCAGCCGGACGCGGCGGAAAGGATCACGTCCACGAGCCTGTCCGCCGCGTCCGGCCTTCCTTGGGCCCGGGAGCGCTCTCCCATCGTGACCCGTCGGGCGGGTTCGGTGAGGAGGGGCCCCAGGGCAGCGCGCAGGTTTGCCGTGGTGATCTCACCGAGCAGGGCCACGGCGGCGCCGGCGTCTTCCAGATGGCGGGCGTTGTGGGCCTGCTCGTTCCCGGCCGAGGAGGCGAGGGGGATGAAAACGGCGGGTTTTCCGAGTGCGGTGAGCTCGGCAAGCGTGCCCGCACCGCTTCGGGAGACCACGACATCCGCCAGGGCCAGGACATCAGGGAGTTCCGGGCCGACGAACCCGGTGAGGTAGTACCGGCCCGCCGACTCCGGGGACAGAGAAGCCGCGTGCCGCCGCAGGGTCTCGACATGGGCCGGCCCGCACTGGTGGATCACGTTCGCATGGCTCACCAGCCACGGCAGAACGTCCCGGATCACCTCGTTGATCTGCTGGGCGCCCTGGGCACCGCCGGTGACGTACACGGTCGGGAGGCGCCGGTCGAAACCGCGCAGCTCCAGCGCCTCGACCGCCTTGTCCGCGTGTCCGGTCAGCACCTCGGGGCGGATCGGGTTGCCGGTGACGACGGCGGCGTCGCGCACCGAATCCGGCAGCAGCGGCAGCGACGACTCCGACGACACCGCGATCCTGGTCGCGGAGCCGGCCAACTTCCGGTTGGCGAGCCCCAGGCGCACGGTCTGCTCGTGGAGGACCAGCGGTCGGCGGCACATCCGTGCGGCCAGTCCGGCGGGGACGGCGACGTACCCTCCGGTGGCGAGAATGACGTCCGGTTTGAAGTCGGCCACGATCTTCCGGGCCTGCGCCACGCCGAGCGGCACCCGAGCCATGTCCCGCACGTTGGCCGGGCTCACCATCTTGAGCGGGTTGCCGGACCGGCGGATCTTGCCTGTGGCGACCGTGGTGAACGCGATGCCCTCCGCAGGGGCGACCCGCGCCTCCAGTCCGTCCGCCGTACCGATCCACAGCACGTCGAGCGTCCCGCCCTCGGCCGCGAGCCTGCTCTGCAAGGCGCGGATCGCGGTGAGGGCAGGGTAGGTGTGTCCACCGGTTCCTCCTCCCGTGACGATCAGGCGGAAGGTGCGCGGGAGACGGGAAGCACTGTTCATCCCGCGCACCCTACTGGCTGCCGGACGCCGTTCCCGCTTCCGCCTTCTGCGGCAGGCCAGCCTCGTGACAGGTCAGGATTCAGTACGTACGCTCCTGAATATGGATATGCATACTGTCGTGGTGGGGACGTCAGGGACGACCGCCGAGGACGTCATCGCCGTGGCGCGCGGCCGTGCCCGCGTCGAACTGTCCGCCGAGGCCCTGGCCGCGCTCGCCGCGGCCAGGGAGATCGTGGACGCGCTGGCCGCCAAGCCCGAGCCCGTGTACGGGGTCTCCACCGGGTTCGGGGCGCTCGCCACCCGGCACATCGGGCCCGAGCTGCGGGGGCGGCTCCAGCGGAACATCGTGCGGTCGCACGCCGCCGGGATGGGGCCGCGCGTCGAGCGGGACGTCGTGCGCGCGCTGATGTTCCTCCGGCTCAAGACGGTCGCCTCCGGGCACACCGGCGTACGCCCCGAGGTCGCGCGGACCATGGCCGACCTGCTCAACGCGGGGATCACCCCCGTCGTCCACGAGTACGGCTCCCTCGGCTGCTCCGGCGACCTCGCGCCGCTCTCGCACTGCGCGCTCGCGCTGATGGGCGAGGGTGACGCCGAGGGCCCCGACGGCGCCGTACGGCCCGCCGGGGAACTCCTCGCCGCCCACGGCATCGCGCCGGTCGAGCTGCGCGAGAAGGAGGGCCTGGCGCTGCTCAACGGCACGGACGGCATGCTCGGCATGCTGGTCATGGCCCTCGCCGACCTGCACCGCCTCTACACCAGCGCCGACATCACCGCCGCCCTCAGCCTGGAGGCGCTGCTCGGCACGGAGAAGGTGCTCGCCCCCGAACTGCACGCCATCCGGCCCCACCCCGGCCAGGGCGCCAGCGCCGACAACATGCTGCGGGTGCTCGCCGGCTCCGGACTGACCGGGCACTTCCAGGAGGACGCCGCCCCGCGCGTCCAGGACGCCTACTCCGTGCGCTGCGCCCCGCAGGTCGCCGGGGCGGGCCGGGACACGCTCGCGTACGCCCGGCTCGTCGCCGACCGGGAGCTGGCCTCCGCCGTGGACAACCCGGTCGTGCTGCCCGACGGGCGCGTGGAGTCCAACGGCAACTTCCACGGCGCGCCCGTCGCCTACGTCCTGGACTTCCTCGCGATCGTCGCCGCCGACCTCGGCTCGATCGCGGAGCGCCGCACCGACCGGCTCCTCGACAAGAACCGCTCCCACGGGCTGCCGGCCTTCCTCGCGGACGACCCCGGGGTCGACTCGGGGCTGATGATCGCCCAGTACACGCAGGCCGCGCTGGTCAGCGAGATGAAGCGGCTCGCGGTGCCCGCCTCGGTCGACTCGATCCCGTCCTCCGCGATGCAGGAGGACCATGTCTCGATGGGCTGGTCGGCCGCGCGCAAGCTCCGTACCGCCGTCGACAACCTGACCCGGATCATCGCCGTCGAGCTGTACGCGGCGACCCGCGCCATCGAGCTGCGCGCGGGCCTGACGCCCGCGCCCGCCTCACGCGCGGTGATCGAGGCGCTGCGGGGGGCCGGGGTGGCGGGGCCGGGGCCCGACCGCTTCCTCTCCCCGGATCTGGCGGGGGCGGACGCCTTCGTACGGGAGGGGCTGCTGATCGCGGCGGTGGAGCCGGTCACGGGGCCGCTCGCCTGAGCGGCCGGGCGGCCGGAACGCGGCGCTCAGAACGCGCGGACGCTTCTGCGGACCGAGTACGCGACGAAGCCCACGCCGACGGCGAGCGACAGGCTCCCGCCGACGACATAGGGCGTCGTGTCCACGCCGCCGGTGTCCGCGAGTCTCGGGGCGCCCGCGTCCCCGCCCGCGTCCCCGTCCGAGTCCGCACCTGCCGGGGCCTCCTCGGCCGGTGCCACGGAGCTGTCGGTGGTGTCGGCGGCGTCCGTGACCTCGGAGATCTCGGCCCCGTCGACGGTGAGGCTCTGGGCGGACGGCGCTGAGCGCTGCGCCGGTGCGGCGCCCTGGTCTCCGGTGGCGTTCGCGGACGGAACGAACCAGAGAGCGCAGAGCAGGGTGCCGGCTGCGGTAGCCGTCAGCAACGGTCGCCGGGCGACGGACACGTGATGGATCCCCCTTGTGGCAACGCCGAATTGGGTGAGTGGGGGAGATGCTAGCCAACTTCTCGACCGCCCTGACACGCAGCCCGTTCCGTCGCCACCAGGCTCGCCGGTGCCGTACGGCCGGTATCGGGTCCCGGCGCCGTACGCTCCGTCGTATGACCACTTCAGAAACATCACGGTATGTACGGGTAACGGTCGAATTGGTGGTGGAGGTCGAGGACCCCGAGCGCCTGGGGACCGCCGCCCTCGCCCGGATCGACGCCGACGCCTCCGTACCCGACGACGAGCGGGCGCAGGCCAGAGCGGTGGTACGGGGGGACGAGGCCGAGGCCCTGGCGTACCTCGTGGAGCCCCACGACCTGATCAAGGACGTCCCCGGGATCGGTCTCGCCCAGGCGTCGTGGACCAGCGAGCTGATCGACTACGACCCGGACTCCGTGGAATGGGACCTCCACGAGATCGACGAGGACGGCGAGGACGGCGACGATCCGGACGGTGAGGCGTCCGGCGAGGTCGGAGGCGTGATCGGAGGTGTCGTCGGCGGTGGAGGGGTGACCGCTGGTCGGCGCTAGCGCGCGAGCGTGCCACCCTGGTAAGCCTCGGTCCGTAGCAGTCGGCGGACCGGGGCCGGCCTGCTTCCCGGTCGCGACCTGTGTGCGTGAGTGGTCTTCACCACACTGCCGACTGATGCGGAACCGGACGAACCGATACACCCGTTCTTAAGAGTTATCGGCAGGGTAAGCGGCGATGATGGAGAAGCGTGTGATGACGGACAGCAAGCGGCGCAAGGCCCTCATGGCCGCGTCCGCGGTGCTCGGCGGCGTGATGGTGCTCTCGGCGTGCAGCGACGACGGCGGGTCGAAGAGCGGCGCCGGGAGTTCGGAGAGCTCCTCCTCACAGGCTCAGGCCGACGAAGCCGCTGCCAAGGAGACCTCCGAGGCCCAGATAGTCATCGCGCCGAAGAACGGCGCGACGAATGTCGGTATCAACAACGACGCGAAGGTTACCGTCACCAAGGGTGATCTCACGGACGTCAAGATGACGACCGCCGACGGCACCGCCGTCAAGGGCACGCTGGCCGCCGATGCCAAGAGCTGGAAGCCGGACGCGCAGCTCGACCGCTCCACCGCCTACAAGATCGCCGCGACGGCGAAGGACGGGAAGGGCCGCCAGGCCCACGAGAACACCTCCTTCACCACCGTCTCGCCCAGCAACAGCTTCATCGGGAACTTCACGCCGGAGGACGGCTCGACCGTCGGCGTCGGTATGCCGGTCTCGATCAACTTCGACAAGTCGATCTCCGACAAGAAGGCAGTCCGGGACGCGATCACGGTCACGTCCAGCAGCGGCCAGGAGGTCGTCGGCCACTGGTTCAGCCAGACGCGCCTCGACTTCCGCCCCGAGGACTACTGGAAGGGCGGCTCGACGGTCACCCTCAAGCTCGCGCTGGACGGCGTTGAGGGCGCCCCGGGCGTCACCGGCGTCCAGCAGAAGACGATCACCTTCAAGGTCGGCCGCAACCAGGTCAGCACCGTCGACGCCAAGACGAAGATGATGACCATCACGCGTGACGGCCAGACGGTCAAGACCATCCCGATCTCCGCCGGCTCCCCCGACAACACGACGTACAACGGTCAGATGGTGATCTCCGAGAAGTTCAAGGAGACCCGTATGAACGGTGCGACGGTCGGCTTCACGGACGACGACGGCAAGGGCGAGTACGACATCAAGGACGTCCCGCACGCCATGCGGCTGTCCACCTCGGGCACCTTCATCCACGGCAACTACTGGGGCGCCCGCTCGATCTTCGGCAGCGTCAACACCAGCCACGGCTGTGTCGGTCTCGCGGACGTGAAGGGCGCGGGCGACGCCAACCAGCCCGCCGCGTGGTTCTACAACAACTCGCTCATCGGTGACGTGGTCGTCGTCAAGAACTCGAACGACAAGACCATCAAGCCGGACAACGGCCTCAACGGCTGGAACATGAGCTGGTCCGAGTGGCAGGCCGGTTCGGAAGCCTGATCCCCCCGGGCGCCGCCCTGCCCGACGCGCGCCCACCCGCTCCACCCCGCTGAGCCTGTTCCCCTTCGGGGGGCGGCACCCCCCCGGGGCCGCCGCCGTACGCGTTCTCATCCCGCTCTCACCCTCGCCTTATCCGGCCATCACAACGGGCCTCTAGCTTCACGCCCATGTTCTTCACCTACCTCAGGCGCGAGTTGCGCCGTCGCAGAAAGGCGGCGCTCGTCGTCGCCTCGGGGCTCGCCCTGGGCATCGCACTGGTGATCGTCGTCAGCTCCGTCTCCGCCGGTATGGGCCAGGCCCAGGACAAGGTCCTCCAGTCGCTGTACGGCCTCGGTACGGACATGACGGTCACCAAGGCCGCCACCCCGCCCGGGGAGGGGGACACCAGCCGCCGCCGCTTCGAGTTCGACGCGAGCGGCAGCGACGACTCGGACGCCGACGCCGAGCAGAGCAGCGACCGGGTGATGGTCCAGGGCTTCCAGACCCTGGCCTCCTCCACCGTGACGAAGGTCGGTGAACAGAGCGGCGTCGCCGAGGCCGTGGGCGGGCTCAGCCTCAACGTCCTCAAGGTGAACGGGGAGTTCAGGCGCGGCGAGTTCACCCCCCAGGAGGGCGGCTCCACCGGCGGCCCCGGCGGCGGCCCCGGCGGCGGCTCCGGGCAGGGCGGCGGTCAGGGCGGGGCGGGCGGCTCCGGCGGCTCCGGCGGTGAAGTCCGGGGCGGCGGCGCGGCGTTCGACGTCGACTCGTACTCCGTCTACGGTACGGACGTCACCTCGCCCGCGCTCGGCCCGCTCACGTCCTCCAGGATCACCGAGGGCCGCACCTTCAAGAGCACCGAGACGGACGCCGCGGTCGCCGTCGCCGACAGCGCGTACGCCACGGAGAAGAGCCTCGCGGTCGGCGGGACCGTCACCATCTCCGGTACGAAGTTCACCGTCGTCGGCATCGCGACCGCCGACAGCGGCGACTCCGCCGCCAATCTCTACATCCCGCTGAAGAAGGCCCAGACCCTGGCCGACTCCAAGGACAAGGTCACCACGGTCTACGTCAAGGCCGCCGACTCCCAGCAGATCGACAGCGTCAAGTCCGCCGTCCAGAAGAACATCCCGGGCACGACCGTCACCACCTCCGCCGATCTGGCCGACACGGTCTCCGGCTCCCTCTCCACCGCCTCCGACCTCGCCACCACCGTCGGCAAGTGGCTCTCCGTCGCCGTCCTGATCGCCGCCTTCCTGGTCGCCGGACTGCTCACCTCCTCGGCCGTCAGCCGCCGGGTACGGGAGTTCGGCACGCTGAAGGCGCTCGGCTGGAAGAGCGGCCGGGTCACCCGGCAGGTCGTCGGCGAGGCGCTGGTCAACGGGTTGCTGGGCGGGGTGCTGGGCATCGCGCTGGGCCTCGGCGGCGCCTATCTGGTCACCGCCATCAGCCCCACCCTCACCGCGCAGCTCGGCTCCACCGGAGGCGGAGGCGGCGGGGGCGGTGGCTTCGGCGGCGGCCCGATGGGAGCCGGCGGCGGACCGGGCCGGCAGGCCGCGTCCAAGGCGCTCGACATCGCGCTGACCGCGCCCGTCTCCGTCTCCACCATCGGCCTGGCCGTGGCGCTCGCCGTCGCGGGCGGTCTGATCGCGGGCGGCTTCGGCGGCTGGCGCGCCTCCCGCCTGCGGCCCGCGGACGCGCTGCGCCGGGTCGAGTGAGGACGCCGGGACCGCCCGTCCCCCGGTCCGTACCGCAGGCCGTACCACCCTTCCGTACAGCAGGAGTTGAACCGTGTACCAGCTCAGAGGCGTCACCAAGCGCTACGCGCGCGGCAAGCAGACCGTCGACGCGCTCGCCGGCGTCGATCTGACCATCGAGGACGGCGGCCGGCTCGTCATCCAGGGCCCCACCGGCGGCGGCAAGTCCACCCTCCTCCAGATGCTCGGCGGTCTCGACCGGCCGACCGAGGGAAGCGTGGAATTCGACGGGGTGGATCTGGCCGGACTGTCCGAATCCCGGCTCACCAAGGTACGGGCGGAGTCCATCGGCTTCGTCTTCCAGAGCTTCAACCTGATCCCGACGCTCACCGCCCAGGAGAACGTCGAGACCGCCCTCGTCCCCCTCGGGGTGAAGGGCGCCGCCCGGCGCGAACAGGCCGCGCAGGCGCTGGAGTCCGTCGGGCTCGGGGAACGCCTCGGGCATGTGCCGAGCGAACTCTCCGGAGGTCAGCAGCAGCGTGTCGCCATCGCCCGCGCGCTCGTGAAGCGGCCGAAGGTGCTGCTCGCCGACGAACCCACCGGGAACCTGGACGAGTCGATGCGCGACGAGATCATGGAGCTGCTGGAAGGGCTCTGGAGGGAGCACGGGCTGACCTTCGTCATGGTCACGCACGACAGCTCGATCGCCCGTCGCGCCCCACGACTCGCCACGATTCGCAAGGGCCGGGTGACGGTCACCGAGAACGCGGCGGCCTGACGCGACGCTTTCCGCCGCATCTGCGGCGACGCCTTCCGAAGCGACGCTTCCTGAAGTAAAACCGTGTCAGGGAAAAGCGGTTGAGGCACGCGTCCATGCCGTGGAAGCGAGCGACTATGCCGTGCGTCCATGCCTCAGGCCCGTGCCGTACAGCAGTGCCGACAGTGTCGTAAGGGGCGCTTGTGACTCCGGAGAGTCCGTGTGGCTCCCGGGGCGCGAGCGCCCACCCTGGCTCGTCCGTCCGCCCGGATGTCCTCGTAACCCGGGGGCGTCGCCCCTCTCGCACGCGTAGGTTCGGTCCATGCTGATCACTCTGGGAAGTCCGCCCTCGGATGCCGAGACTGAATCCTGGTACGGGGTCGTCGCCGCGGCGCACGCCCGTGATCTGCCCGCCTCGACCCCCGAGCGCAGCCGGGTCGAGACCGAGGGAAAGCTGCGCGTGCCCCCGGTGGGCGCGCGGACCGTGCACCTCGCGGCGGTGGACTCCGCGGGGGCGTACGAGGGCGTCGCCTCCCTGGTCCTGTTCAGCGAGGAGAACAACCGCCACACGGCCTTCCTCGACACCCTGATGGTCCGCCCCGACGCCCGGCGGCACGGCGTCGGGGCCACCCTCTGGGCCGCGATACGCGCCGAACTCGTCGCGGACGGGCGGTCGTCCGTCTCCACCGTCCTCGAACTCGGCGGCGCGGGCGAGGCGTTCGTCGACAGCCTCGGCTTCACCAATGTCCTGCCGGTCGGCCGGTACGTGCAGCGGGTCCGCCAGGTCCTGGAGGGCATACCGCTCCCGGACCGGCCCGCCCTCCCCGACGGGCTGCGCTTCACCGACTGGCGCGGCGTCGTCCCCGACCGCCTGGCGGAGGCGTTCGCCCGCGCCCACGAGCCGCTGGGCGACGTCCAGCGGGGCCGGCTCGACGAGCGGACCCCCTGCTGGGACACCGGCCGGATCCGGGCCGCCGCCCGGCTGGTCGAGGAGCGCGGCGGCACCCTGTTCACCTCGGCGGTGCTGGACACGACGGACGGTGACGCGGTCGTCGCGTACACCGAGGTCGCCCTGGCCGCGCCCACGGACATCCGCGCGGTCCAGTACGACACCCTCGTCGTCCCGTCCCACCGGGGCCGCGGACTGGGCCGCGCCGTCAAGCGCCACCATCTGGAGCGGCTCCACGAACTGCGGCCCGGCATACGGGAGATCAGCACGACCGTCGCCGACGACAACCGGCCCATGCTGGCCGTGAACGAAGCGCTCGGCTACCGGCGCGAGCGCCCCGCCGGCGTCTTCCAGACCAAGCTGTAGAACCGCTCAGCGCCCTCCGGCGGCCGTTCCCGTGACCGATTCCGGGGACGGAGCCCCGTACGTCGGTACGTCGGTACGTCGGTACGTCCGCGCGTCAGCCGGTCGCCGGGCAGTCGGCGGTTCCCGTCCACGGCAGCCGGTACGCCGAGTCCAGCCGGTAGTCGCCCGCCGCCGGGACCGTCAGGCGGGTCCACTCACCGGCGCGTGTGACACAGGCGCCGGACGCCCTCAGCCAGGGCGAGTAGGCGATCCGTACCGTCACCGAGCCCGCCGCCCGCGTCCGGACGACCAGGGAGGCCGCGTCGCTGCGTACGACGGTGGCGGGTGCCGGGACCAGGGGCACGGCGTCCTGTACGCGGTAGACCGTCCAGTGGGCGTCCCGCCACACCGGGGTCAGCCACTCCGGGGCGCTCGCGACGAGCGCGGCCTCGGCGGTGGCGGGGCCGTCGGGGCGGCCGTGCGGCAGCGCCACCAGGCCGACCGCCCAGCGGTCCAGCCAGGCGCGGTACGCGGCCGGGTCGAGGACGGCGGCGCCCCGGGGGCCGTCGTAGAAGAGCCTTCCGCGCTCGACGTCGAGCTGCCGGTTCCAGCCGCGCGCCATGTTGAGGTGCGGGGCGAGGACATCGGCCTCGCGGTGGTTGCGGGCGGGGACGACCTCGACACGGGTACGGTCGGCGCCGAGCCGCTCCAGCGCGTCGGTCACGCCCTCGGTGCGGGTGGCCCAGGCGGGCACGGTGGTGGACACGACGAGGTCGTCGTCCGTCTTGTCGAGCAGCCAGTAGGTGTTGACGCAGACGGTCACCAGAAGGACGAGCGGAAGGACGGCGGCCCTGCCCGAGCGCGCGGGGGTACGGAGCGGGCCGAGGCCGCGGGTCAGCAGCGCGGCCAGCAGCACGGGCGGGCCCGCCAGACCCACCAGGCGCTCCACGTTCGTGCCGATCGGCGAGGCGACGGAGAACGTCAGGACGACCCCGGCCGCGTACACGAACGCCCCGTACCGCACCACGCGCCAGCTCCGCGGCGCGGCCAGGCAGAGCGCCGCGCAGGTCACCAGCGGCATCCACAGCTTGCCGGGTGCCATGGGCTGTTCGCCCTCGAAGGGGAAGAGCAGCGTGGTCGTCGCGACGACCAGGAACGGCGGGACGGTCAGCGCGGCCCCCCTCGCCCACCGCCGGTCCAGCAGATACGCCGCGCCCACCACGACGAGGAAGAGCCCGGCGACCGGACTGGCCAGGGTGGCGAGCGCGGCGAACAGCCAGGCGAGCGCGGCGCCGCCGGTACGGCGCCGGAGCACGGCCGCCACGGCCACCAGCCCGAGGGCGGTGCCCAGGGCGAACGTCGTCCGCCCGGAGGCCACATTGCACCAGAGGGCGAAGGAGCCGAGCAGCGCGGGCCAGAGGGGCCGCCGTACCCCCGTACGCACGAACAGCAGCGCCAGCACCCAGCTTCCGGCGAGCCCCGCCAGCACGGAGACCGTCCTGACGCCGAGGAACGCCATCAGGGGAGGGGCCAGCACGCTGTAGTTGGCGGTGTGCATGCCGCCGTACCAGGACAGGTTGTACGCGGAGCCCGGATGCCGGGACATGAACCCGGCCCAGGCGAACTGCGCCGCCAGATCGCCCCCGCCGGTCGCGAGGACCACGATCCACACGGCGTACAGCGGGACGAGCGCCCCGGTCGCGATCAGCGGCACCCGCCACCACGGCGCCCGCCGCGTGGCCACGGCGCCGCCCGGCCCCGGCCCCTCGACCGGCGCGCGCGCACCGGTCCGTTCCTCCCCGGTCGGCCCGGCCGTCGTTCCCCCGCTCATACGCACCGGGTCAGCGTAGGCCCTCCCTCCGCCGGGTCCTCCTCGGCCCGTCCCCGTTCCCGTTCCCGTTCCCGTCCCCGTCGGGTCGCGGTGCCGGTGTCGGTGTCGGTGTCGGTCGCGGTGCCGGTGTCGCTCGCGGTGGCGGTGTCCGGGAAGGACACCGTGACCGTCAGACCGCCGCCCTCCCCGTTCGGGACCGCCGTCGCCGTCGCGTCATGCGCGCGGGCGATCGACGCGACGATGGACAGGCCCAGGCCCGCCCCGTCCCCCGGGCCGTGGGTCCGTGCCGTCAGCCGCCGGAACGGCTCGAAGAGCAGCGGAAGCGTGTCGTGGGGGACCACCGGGCCCGTGTTGGACACCTCGACGGTGCCCGGCCCCGTACACAGCTCGATCCGGCCCCCGGGCACGTTGTGGCGTACGGCGTTGGCGACCAGGTTGTCGACCAGCCGGTCCAGCAGCACCGCGTCGCCCGCGACGGTCAGCGGCTCCGCCCGCACCGTGAGGGACACCCCGCGCTCCGCCGCCTCGTCCGCCCGCCGGTCCGCCACCGTCCGGGCGACCTCGTGCACGGCCACCGGCTCGCGCTCCCGCAGCCCCTGGTCGGAATCGGCCAGCAGCAACAGCCCGTCGATGATCCGGCCGCTGTCGTCGGCGACCTCGATCAGCTTCTCGCGGATCCGCGCCACCCGCTCCGGTCCCGGCCCGCCCGCGAGGCCGATCTCGGCGGCGGCCCGCTGCACGGCCACCGGCGTGCGCAGTTCGTGCGCGGCGTTGGCGGCGAACCGCTGCTGGGCCGTGACCAGGTGTTCCATCCGCTCCAGCATCCCGTCGAAGGTGTCGGCGAGCCGCTTCAGCTCACCGGGCGGGCCGGCCAAGGCGATCCGTTCGTGGAGGTTCGCACCGGACAGCCTGCGGGCCGTCTCGGTGATCACGGCGACCGGTCTGAGCACCCGGCCCGCCAGCCACCAGGCCAGTGCGACGGAGACCACCGCGTACCCGGCGAGGGCGCTCAGCGAGACCGCCAGCAGCCGGTTCAGCGTGGCGCTCTCCACCGCGGAGCTGACCGTGCTGAGGGCCAGACGCGCGTCGCCCGCGGACGCCTCGGCCCTGCCGGACGGCAGCGGCGTGGTCTTCGCCGGTGCGGTGGGTACCGGGCTCGCGGGCGACCAGCTCGGCGTCGGGGCCGCGGTCCCGACGGGCGGCGCCGGTTCCAGTTCGTCCAGCCGTCCGGCGGGCACCGCCTTCGTCACGGCCAGGCTGATCGACGCGGACAGCCCCTGCTGCACCAGCAGATACACCAGCCCCGTCAGCAGCACACCCGCCAGGAGCAGCAGCGCGCCGTACAGGGCCGTCAGCCGCCCCCGCTCACCGGCCAGCGCCCGGCGCAGACCACGCGCGATCCGGACGCGGCGCGGGGAGCGCGGGGGGGGGGCCGGGGGGGGGGGGCGCGGGGAGGGGGGGGGCGGGGGTATAAATATAAAAGAGGCCCCCATACGTTTAATAAACAGGGGTTGCGGGCGTTGGGGGTGAA
>NZ_JBHZDA010000001.1:114738-225772 GCF_042755665.1 Streptomyces sp. NPDC059142 | reverse complement strand
GCCCCCCCGCCCCCGCCCGGCCGCCCCCCCGCGGGGCGCGGGGGGGGGGGGGGGGGGGGGGGGCGGGGGGGGGGGGGGGGGCCGCGAGGCTCTGCGGCGGCACACCGGCCGGTCGTGCCGGTCGTGTCGGTCGTGCCGGTAGTGCCGGTCGTGCCGCTCATGACGCGATCCGGTAGCCCTCGCCCGGCACCGTCTCCACCACCGTCGGCTCCCCCAGCTTGGCGCGCAGCTTGCTCAGCGTCACCCGGACCGCGTTCGTCCGGTAACTGGTGTGTTCCTCCCACACCTGCTCGATCAGGTCGTCGCTGCTGACCACCGCCCCCTCGGCCCGCAGCAGCGCCTCCAGCACGGCGAACTCCTTCCGCGACAGGGGGAGGTGCCAGCCGTCGCGGCTGGCCTGGCGGCGCGCCGTGTCCAGGACGATCCCCGCCCGTTCCAGTACGGGCGGCAGCGCGGGCCGGGCGCGCCGGCCCAGCGCCAGGACCCGGGCGAGGAGTTCGTCGTACGCGAACGGCTTGGCCAGATAGTCGTCGGCGCCCAGGCCCAGACCGTCGACCCGGTCCCGTACGGTTCCGGCGGCCGTCAGCATCAGGATCCGCGTCATCAGCCGCTGCTCGACCACCCGGCGGCACACCTCGTCCCCGTGCACCTCCGGCAGATCGCGGTCGAGGACGAGCACGTCGTACTCCCCGAACCGCAGCTTGCGCAGCGCCTCCCGTCCGTCGGCCGCGACATCCACGGCGAGCGCGTCACGGCGCAGCCCCTCGGCGATCATCTCGGCGAGGAACGCCTCGTCCTCCACCAGCAGTACGCGCATGACCCCTGTCTATCCGAAGGGGGGATTTCGTCGGCGTAAACACCTGTGCGAAGAGAAGCGAAACGCGCCCGCGCCGCACGCTCGTGGCCATGACGAACCGACAGCGACACCTCAGGATCATGGCGGCCACCGCGGCGGCCGCCTTCTCCCTCCTCCTCACCGCCGGCTGCTCCGGCGAGCAGGCGGACGGCGGCGGGAACGGCAAGGAGAAGTCGACGGTGAGCGAGGAGGGCAACAAGGCGGACCAGGCCCTGGAACACCGCAAGTGCCTGCGCGAGCAGGGTCTGGACGTGCCCGAGCCCAAGTCGGGCGAGAACGCCGAGGGGCTCGCCATCGGCGGGGACGGCATGTCCCAGGAGAAGATGGAGAAGGCCCTCAAGGCGTGCGCGGGCAAGGGCGGCGCGGGCGGCTTGCAGGAGATGACGCAGGCCGAGAAGGACAAGCTGCTCGCGTTCGCGCGGTGCATGCGCGAGAACGGGTACGACATGCCCGACCCGGAGTTCGACGGCGGCGTGACCGGGGCCCGGCCGGTCCCCCAGGGGGCGGAGAAGGAGAAGTTCGACAAGGCCAACAAGGCCTGCGAGAGCGTGTCGTCGTGACGCGGCGCGGGCTCGCCCTCGCCGTCGCGGCGATCGTCGTGGTCGCGGGCGGTGTCACCGGGGTCACCACCCTGACCGGCTCGGAGGAACAGCGGGCCGCGGCGGATCCCCGGCTGCCCCGGGCGACGGAGACCGTCACCCGGGGCGACCTCAGCGATTCCACCCAGCAGGAGGGCACCCTCGGCCACCTCGGCGAGCGGAAGATCAACGCGGGCCCGGCGGGCACGCTCACCTGGAGCGCGGCCGGCGGCTCGGTCGTCGAGCGGGACGGGCGGCTGTACGAGGTCGACGGCGCGGCCGTCCGGCTCATGTACGGCGCCGAGCCCATGTACCGGACCCTCAAGCCCGGCGACAAGGGCAGGGACGTCCGCCAGATCGAGGAGAACCTCGCGGCCCTCGGCTACACCGGCTTCACCGTCGACGACGAGTACAGCACGTACACGGCCGCCGCCGTCTCCCGCTGGCAGAAGGCCCACGGCCTTGAGCGGACCGGCACGATTGGCCCCGACCAGGTCGCCTTCGCGGGCAGCGCCGTACGCGTCAAGGAGGCGGGCGCGGCGCCGGGCGACCGGGTGGCGCCCGGCGGGCCGGTCCTCACGGTCACCGGCTCGGAACGGGTCGTACGCTTCCGGATCCCCGTCGCCGACGAGGCGCTCGCCAGGGCCGGAACGCGGGTCACGGTGCGGTTCCCCGACGGGAAGGAGGCGGCCGGGAAGGTGTCCTCGGTGGGGACGACCGCCTCGGCCGGGGACGACCCGCAGGACAAGACCCCCAAGATCGACATCACGGTCGCCTTCGACGACCCGAAGAAGGTGAGCGGCCTCGACGAGTCGCCCGTCACCGTCAGCCTCACGGGGGAGACCCGGAAGAACGTCCTCTCCGTCCCCGTCAACGCCCTGCTCGCGCTGGCGGGAGGCGGCTTCGGCGTCCAGGTGGTCGAGAACGGCGCGGCGCGCGAGGTGAAGGTCGAACTGGGCATGTTCGGCCAGGGACGCGTCGAGGTCAGCGGCTCCGGGCTGCGCGAGGGCACGAAGGTCGGGGTGCCGTCCGCATGAGCATCGCGTACGAGACGAACGACAAGCACGGTGAGCACAGTTCGCACGGTGTGCGTGAGGCGGGCGGTGCGCATGAGGCGAGCAGCGCGCATGAGGCGAGCGGTGCGCGGACGGCGGGGACCGGGCGCACGGCCGGTACGGTCGTCAGGCTCCGAGGCGTCACCAAGGAGTACGCGGGCGGCGTCCGCGCGCTCGACGGGGTCGATCTCACCGTCGCCGAGGGCGAGTTGCTGGGGATCGTCGGGCCGTCCGGTTCCGGGAAGTCCACCCTGCTGCACATCGTGGGCACCCTCGACCGGCCGAGCGCGGGGACGGTCGAGATCGCGGGCCACGACGTGGCCTCGCTGACCGACCGACGGCTCTCCGCGCTGCGCTCGCGGCACATCGGGTTCGTCTTCCAGTCGTTCCATCTGGTGCCGGGCGTCACCGCGTTGGAGAACGTGGCGGAGGGGCTGCTGTACTCCGGCCTGCCCCGGGCGCGGCGGCGGGCGATGGCCGCGGAGGCGCTGGCGCGGGTCGGGCTCGCCGACCGGATGAAGCACCGCCCGCACGAACTGTCCGGCGGGCAGAAGCAGCGCGTCGCCATCGCCCGCGCCGTCGTCGGCACCCCGGACCTGCTGCTGGCCGACGAACCGACCGGGGCGCTCGACTCGGCGTCCGGCGAGGCGGTGATGGGGCTGCTGCACGACCTTCACACGGAGGGCGCCACCATCGCGGTGATCACGCACGACACGGAGATCGCGGAGAGCCTGCCCCGCCGGGTCAGGATCCGGGACGGACGGGTGGTGTCGGACGTTCAGCCCGTCCCGGCAGTCCAGCCCGTCCCGGAAGTCCAGCCGGTCCCGGACGTTGAGCCTGTCTCGGACGTCAGGCGGGAGGCGCGGTCCGATGGCGGGTAGGCGTACGCGGCTGAGGGCGGCGCGGCTCGGGCCGCGGGACGTCCTCCACGTCGGCTCCGCGGGACTGCGCAGCCGGCCGGTGCGGGTCGTGCTCTCCGCGCTCGGCATCGCCATCGGGATCGCCACCATGATCGCGGTGGTCGGCATCTCCGCGTCCAGCCAGGCCCAACTGCTGCGCCAGCTCGACGCGCTCGGCACGAACATGCTGGTGGCCAAGGCGAGCGAAGGCATCTTCAGCGGAGAGGAGGTCAAACTCCCCAAGGACGCTCCCCGCATGGTCGGCCGGATCGACGGGGTCGAGGAGGTCGGGGCGACCGGCGATCTGCCGGCCACGGTACGGCGCTCGGAGAAGATCCCCGAGGCGGAGACCGGCGGGATCGGTGTCAGAGCGGCGACCGAGGACCTGCTGAAGGTCCTGCGGGGCCGGATGGCGGCGGGAACCTGGCTGAACGACGCCAACGGCCGCTATCCGGCCGTGGTCCTCGGCGGCGTGGCCGCGGAACGGCTCGGCATCAACCGGCCGGGCCAGCAGGTGTGGATCGACGACCGGTACTTCACCGTCCTCGGCATCCTCGACCCGCTGCCGCTCGCCCCCGACATCGAGCGCTCCGCGCTGGTCGGTTGGGAGGGGGCCGGGCGGACGCTGGGCTTCGACGGTCATCCCACGGCGGTGTACGAGCGGTCCACGGACGCGTCCGTGGGGACCGTCCAGAAGCTGCTGGCGCGGACGATCGATCCGCGGAACCCCCAGAACGTGGCGGTCGGTGACCCGTCGTCGGTGCTCAAGGCGAAGGCCGCGACGGAGGGGGCGTTCTCCACGCTCCTGCTGGGGCTGGGCGGCATCGCCCTTCTGGTGGGCGGGGTCGGCGTAGCCAACACCATGATCATCTCGGTGCTGGAGCGGCGGCACGAGATCGGCCTGCGGCGCTCGCTGGGCGCCACCCGGGGGCAGATCAGGATCCAGTTCGTCACGGAGTCGCTGATGCTCTCGGGCCTCGGCGGGCTGGCGGGTGTGGCGCTGGGCGGCGTGGCGACCGCGGTGTACGCGTACACGGGCGGGCTGCCGTGGGTGGTCCCGCTGTGGGCGGTGGGCGGCGGCTTCGCCGCGACGCTGCTGATCGGCACGGTGGCGGGCCTGTACCCGGCGGTCCGCGCCTCCCTCCTGTCGCCGACGCTGGCCCTTCAGACGGCGTGAGGCAGGAATGGTGACCGGTACGGGCCCGATGACACCGGACCCGTGACACCGGTTCGGTGGCGCCGGGCCCGTGACACCGGCTCGGTGGCGCCGGCCGTTGTGCACCCGTGCCGGCGACCACCCGTCCCGCGCGCAGCTCCAGCCGCGCCCCCTCGAACCCGTCGCGGAAGCGCCGGTCGTGCGAGACCACCACGACCGCGCCCGGATAGGCCCGCAGCGCCTCCTCCAACTCCTCGACCAGGCTGAGCGCAATGTGGTTCGTCGGCTCGTCCAGGACGATCAGATCGGCGGGGCGTGCGGTCAGCGTGGCCAGTTCCAGCCTGCGGCGCTGCCCGACCGAGAGCGCGGCCACCGGCACCGCCAGGTCCTCCCGCCGGAACAGCCCCAGGGCGAGCAGTTCGTCCGCGTACTCCTCGGGCGGCCCCGGCCGCCCCGCCGCGTACGCGTGCAGAAGAGGCCGCCGGGACGGTACGGCGGGCAGCTCCTGCGGGAGGTGGCCGATCCGCGCGGCGCCGCCGGGCGGGCCCGTGACCGTACCGCTGTCCGGGCGCAGATCGCCCGCCAGCAGCCGGAGCAGCGTGGTCTTCCCCGCGCCGTTCGGGCCGGTGACGAGGAGCCGGTCGCCCGCCCGTACCCGCAGCTCCGCCACCCGGAGCCGGTCACCGACGGCCACCCCGGCCAGCCGGGCCACCGTCTCCCGCTCCGGCGTCCGGGAGGCAGCCGTACCCCCGGGCGCCGGGCCGTCCCCCGCGCCGTCCCCGGCCGATACGGTGCGCAGCGTCGCCGTGAACCGCAGCGGCTCCGGCGGCGCCGGGACCGGGGCGCGGCGCAGCCGCCCGAGCCGTTCGCGCGCCGCCCTGACCTGCCCGGACAGCTTCGTCTCGTGCGAGCGGCGGTGCTTGCCGAACCCCTCGCCCGGGTCCCGGCCCGTGGACGCGAGGCGCCGGCCGGCCGCCTCGACCAGTTCCTCGGTGCGGGCGACGTCGGCCAGCCACTCCAGATGGTCCTGTTCCCCGCGGCGCCGGGCCGCGGCCTTCGCCGTCCGGTAGCCGGCCCAGCCGTCGCCGTACCGGCTCACCGTCCGGGTGTCCCGGTCGACCTCCAGGATCGTCGTCGCGATCCGCTCCAGGAACGCCCGGTCGTGGGTGACGGCGAGCACCGTCCCCCGGTGCGCCCGGAGTTGGTCCTCCAGCCAGGTGGTGGCCTGGAGGTCGAGATGGTTGGTCGGCTCGTCGAGCAGCAGCAGTTCGGGCGCCGAGGCCAGGACGCAGGCCAGCGCCAGCCGCGACCGCTCCCCGCCGGAGAGCGAGCCGAGCCGCCGGTGCCTGGGCAGGTTCCGGGGCCCGAGGGCGCCGAGCGCGGCGTCGACACGGGCGTCGGCCCGGTAGCCGTCGCGTTCCTCGTACGCCGTCAACAGGTCGCCGTAGGCGGCCAGTTCGGCCTCGCCGGCCGAGCCGAGGGACGCCTCGGCCGCCGCGATCCGGCGCTCCAGTTCGCGGAGGTCGGCGAGGGCCGCGTCGACCGCGTCCTGGACGGTGCGCGCGGGGTCCAGATCGAGTGTCTGGGCGAGATGGCCGACACCGCCGGGGAACACGACGGTGATCTCACCGCTGTCGGGCTGCTCGGCCCCGGCGAGCAGCCGCAGGAGCGTCGACTTGCCGGAGCCGTTCTCGCCGATGACACCGGCCTTCTCGCCGGGGCGTACGGTCAGCGAGACCTGGTCGAGAACCGACCGGTCGCCGTACGCCTTGGACATGTCCTTGATCGCCAATTGGGCGCGTTCGCGCATGCTTCTTCCTGGAATGTCATGCCCGTCCCCCCGGGGCGCTGCTCGGCAGCGGCACGGCTCGGCGAGGGGGGCCGGACGGGACTGATGTCGGACCTGCGGTGCGGCAGGTACGGATCACAGGAAGAAGTAGTGCGTGAACATGGCGTCCAGGTTAGCCGTGACGCGGGGCGCGCCCCAGTTATTTCTTGTGGTCGTGCTTACCCGGCTTTCCCGACTTCCCCGGCTTACCGGGCTTTCCCGGCTTGGCGGGCTTGACCGGCAGATGCGCGCGGTAGTCCAGCGCGTACGCCAGCTTGCCGGGCTTCTTGTCGGTGATCGGCGTGCTCAGCTTCCCGAACTCACCGCCGGTCGGCTTCTTGCCGTCGTTCCACTCGGCCATCCGCCCCAGCTCGTCGGCGGTACGGCCGTCGGCGATCACCGTGTCGCCGGGCGTGTCCGACATGGCCCCGGAAGCGGTACGGACCGCGGAGAGGTACGAGGCGGGCGAGGTCAGGTCGTACGAGCCGAGGTCGACCCGCTCGCGCAGCCAGGTGCCCCACAGGAACTCCAGGTACTCGGTGGCGTCGTCGGGCGCCTGGTAGCCGATGTCCCGCGTGAAGTAGACGAGGCTGCGGTAGCGGTCGTCGTGGAAGCGGGACAGGCCGAGCCGCTGCGGAAGCTGGTCCGTGGTGATGGGGCGGTCGTTCTCGTCGCGCAGCCAGACCCACTTCCTGTCCTGCATCGTCCGCCAGAACGCGGCGGTCCCCAGATCGCTCAGATTGGCGGTGACGCGCAGCCGGATGGGCGTCTTCGGGCCGCCGTCGGCGGTCTCCAGGAACGAGGTCAGGGTGTGGTGCCCGTCGGTCAGGTACAGCTCACCGCCGGGTCCGACGACGACCGTCTTCATCGCGGCGCGCGTCTCGTCCGTCTCCTGGCCGACCGGGACGGTGCAGGTGAAGCTCGACGGCCTGGCGAGGGTGGCACCGGCCGGGACCGTGGCCGCCTCCTCCTGCCCGTTGGTCTCGCACCAGTCGTCGAAGCGCTTGTTGACGTCGCCGTTCTGCTCGTCCTTGGTGCTGCTGTAGCGGCCGAGCTTGTAGTAGATCTGGTCGAAGCCGACCGACGGCTGGGTGGGGCGGAGCTGGTCCAGCGTCACGCCGAGAAGGTCACCGGCCCGCGCGCACACGGCCTTCGCCGCCGCGCCCTTCGCGGCGTGCTTCTTGACGCACTGGGCGGCGCCGGGCGCCTTCCCGGCGGGGGAGCCGGCGGGCGCGGCGACCGCGGGCGCCCCGCCCGCGACCGCGCCGCCCAGCGCCAGCGCGGCGGCCACCCCGGCCGCCAGGGAACGGGCCCGCCTCCGCCGCACCGGTCGCGGCGGTCGGGCGGAGGTGCGCCACGCGGGCGTACGGTCCGGGGCGGGTCCGGGGCCGGGTGTGCCGGTCATACGGGTCTCCACAGGTCGAGGGCGGGGCGGGTCGGCGGGGGGCGCGGACATCCACTCACCTCTCCCCGCCCCGGCCGGTGGCATCCGTACGACGGTGGGGTGTCCGCCGGGTGAACGTCAACGGCGAGGACCGGCCGGTGCGTACGCGACGAGGCGGACGGGGAGTGCCGAGCGGGCCGTGGCCGCCCCTCCCCGCCCGTTTCGCGTTTCGCCGGGGGCGCAACCCCGACCCCCTGACGGCCGGGCCCGACGCCCCTACGCTGGGACGGTGACCAGCCACACGCCGGACCGTGCCCGCGTCGTACCCCTGCGCCCGCGTACGACGGAATCCGCCCCAGCGGAATCCGCCCCCGCGCGCGGGAAGCAGCCCAGGGAACCCCTCTGGCGACACCTCGTCGGGGACGTCCTGCGCCGCGAGCGCCAGGCGCAGGAGCGCACGCTCAAGGACGTGGCCGAGGCCGCCAGGATCTCCATGCCGTACCTCTCCGAGCTGGAGCGCGGCCGCAAGGAGGCGTCCTCCGAGGTGCTGGCCGCTGCCGCCGGGGCCCTCGGGCTCGGGCTGGCCGATCTGCTCGCGCGCTCCCACGGCGAACTCGTCCGTCTGGACCGGGCCCGCCGGGAGCGCCCTTCCGGCGGTCCGGGCGACGGTACGGTCACGGCGCTGGCGGGGCGGAGTGTACGGGGAACCCGCCCCGGCGACGTACGCCTCGCGGCCTGACCGGGGTCAGCGAGCCGGGACCTCCCGCCGGCTCAGCACCTCGTCGGCCAGTCCGTACGCCACCGCCTCGTGCGGTGTGAAGACCCGGTCGCGGTCCATGTCCGCGCGCAGGGTCTTCACGTCGTGCCCGGTGTGCCGGGACAGGATCTCCTCGACCTCCGAGCGGACCCGTACCATCTCCTTGGCCTGGAGGCTGAGGTCGGAGACCGTCCCCTGGTGGCCGCCGCTCGCGGGCTGCCCGAGCAGCACCCGGGCGTGTTCGAGGACATGGCGCCGCCCCGGGTCCCCGCCCGCCAGCAGTACGGCGGCGGTCGAGGCCGCCTGGCCGACGCAGAACGTCGAGATCGGCGAGGCGATGAAGGTCATCGTGTCGTAGATGGCCATCAGCGAAGTGAACGATCCTCCCGGCGAGTTGAGATAGACCGAGATCTCGGTCCCCGGGTGCGCGGACTCCAGATGGAGCAGTTGGGCGATGACGACGTTGGCGACACCGTCGTCGATCTCCGTGCCGAGGAAGACGATCCGCTCCGACAGGAGACGGCTGTAGATGTCGTACGCGCGCTCGCCGCCCTGCGGTGTGCGCTCGATGACCGTCGGAATCGTGTACTGGCCCATGTCAGAGTCCGATCCGTCGCTGCGCGGCGGCCGGCCGTACGTCGTCCAGCGACGAGACGACCCGGTCGACCATGCCGTACTCCTTGGCCTGTTCGGCCGTGAACCACCGGTCGCGGTCGCCGTCCCGGGAGATCGTCTCCGTCGACCGACCGGTGTGCTCGGCGGTGATCCGCTCGATGGTCCGCTTCATGAACTCCAGGTTCTCGGCCTGGATCGCGATGTCGGCGGTGGTGCCGCCGATACCCGCAGAGGGCTGGTGCATCATGATCCGCGCGTTCGGCAGGGCGGCGCGCTTGCCCTTCGCGCCGACCGCGAGCAGGAACTGCCCCATGCTGGCGGCGAATCCGATGGCGAGGGTGGCGACATCGTTCGGGATGAGCTGCATCGTGTCGTAGATCGCCATACCGGCGGTGACCGAGCCGCCGGGGCTGTTGATGTACAGCCCGATGTCGCCGCGCGGATCCTCCGCCGACAGGAGCAGCAACTGCGCGCAGACCCGGTTCGCGGAGACATCGGTGACCTCGGTGCCGAGCACGACGATCCGCTGGGTCAGCAGCCGCGCGGCGAGATGGTCGTCGAACGGCGTGGCCGCCGTGCCCGAGCCCGGCTCGGAGGCGTACGGGCTCGGTGGGAAATCCAGGGCGGTGACCAACGGGGACATGGGCCCTCCTCGGGGAGGCGCGGCGCCGGTCGCCGCGCGTTCCTCCCCACCCTTGCCCGGCCACCGCCCCGGCGACGGGTCGCTCGGCCGGCAGCAGATCAGCCAACAGCAGAGCGCCGGCCCATCCGCCGCTCAGACGGGCTCGGGCGTCCGCGCTTCCCCGCGGAAGACCTGCGCCGTATGCCAGCCGACGTGTTCGGCGGCCACGCCGGCGCTGCCGCTCTGCGGGCCGAGGAGGGCCCGTCCGCTCAGATCGAGTACGTGACTGCGCGCGGCGGCCCCGCGTCCCACGAACTCCCGCGACACGGTGATGCGTTGCCGGGCGTCCAGCCCCAACACCCCCCGGTCGAACAGCTTGTGGTGCAGCGAACACAGGCACAGCGCGTTGGACAGCTCGTCCGGCCCCCGGAACGCCCACCACCGCACATGCGCCGCCTCCAGCCCGACCGGCACCCCGCCGAGCGAACCGTCGAACCCGCAGAAGGCGCACCGGTACTCGTAGGCGACGAGCACCTGTCTGCGCAGCTCGACACCGCGCCGCCGCTCCTCCCGTACGGCCTCGGGCGCGGGCACCGGCCGTACGGCGGCGTCCAGCTCCAGATCGAGCCCGACATCGGCGGCGAGGTCGGCGTGGAGCGAGGGCGGGAAGTGCGTGTCCAGCAGCAGATGGACGAGCCGTCCGAGCAGCCCCGGGTCCGCGGCGAGCTCGGCCCGCAACTCCGGTACGAGCCGCCCCTCCGCCCCGCTCGCCCGCAGCGCCCGCACCCCGGTACCCGGACTCGCGCCCCCGGCGTCGGTCCGCACCGCCCACACACCGTCGCTGGTGAGATGGTGGAACGGGTACGCGGGCGAGGTCGGGTTGGTGGGCCCGTAGTTCCGCAGCAGCTCACGCAGGTCCCGCTCGATGTCGGAGTAGCGCAACCCCCGCTCGGGCCCCTGCCGGAACCGCCCCAGCGCGTACAGCATCAACAGCGGCTTGTGCGGCGCGCGCACCCCGTTGCCGGTCCACTGCCGCAGGCTCCCCACCCGCTCCATCCAGTCCATGACACGCGACTGTAGGCACCGCCGGCCCGGCGCGACGCACCCGGCCCCCACCGGCCTCAGGCAGCCCCGGGCACCCAGACCACCCGCGCACTGATGTCCACCCCGTGCTCGAACCTCCCCACGGCCCGATCCAGCGAGGCCACGCTCATCCGGGTACCGCCGCAGACACTCACGATCTCGGCATGCCCGTCGAACGCCATCCCCCAGGCGGCAACCCGCGCGTCCGCCTCTTCCGGGCCGCCGTCCCCGGGCTCGTACGACTGGACGACGGCGAAGAGCCGGGGCGCGGTGTCGGCGACCAACTCCTCGGTGAGGGCGATGAATTCGGCGCGGGTGAGGGGCGGGGTGCTGGTGGTGGGAGAGGCGGGTCCTGCTGCTTCGGCTGACATCATGTCCTCCTACTGAGCGTGATTGCTACGACGCTATGCGTGGCGATATCCTCGACTCCGGTCGCGACCGCATTCAAGTGGACAGTCCATTTTTCACGCGGACGGGTAACGGCGATGCGCCTGGAGCGGCGGACGAGTACCGGAGGGACCCATGGGACGGAACATGGAGATCGGAACGTCGGTGGCACGACGCTGGCAGCTCGCGGCGTCGCTGAAGGCGCTACGCGAGGGCGCCGACCTGACCCAGGAGGGAGCGATCGAACGGCTTCAGGCGCTGCCAGGGCGCTGGTCGCGGTCGAAGCTGTCCCGGATCGAGAACCGGGAGCACAACATCAAGCCGCGCGAGGTGGAGCAGTTGCTCGATGTGTACGAGGTCACCGACACACAACTCCGCGAGGCACTGGTGGCGCTGGCCGTAGGCTCGTCGGAGCGTGGCTGGTGGATCGGCTTCACCGACGCGCTGCCCCGGGACATCCAGCCGCTGTTGAGCATCGAGGACAGCCTCGTCGAGCTGCGGAGCTTCCAGCCCCAACTGGTGAACGGGATCCTGCAGACCGCCGAGTACGCCCGCGCCGTCATGCTTGCGGCTGCCCCCGGAGAATGCTCCCCGGAGGAGTTGGAACGCAAGGTCGCCGCCCGCATGATCCGTCAGCACGTACTCCAGAGGCAACCGGCCCCGAAGGCGCACTTCATCTACGACGAGGCCGTGCTGGACCATGTGATCGGAGACGAGGAAGTGATGCGGGGCCAGTTGCGCAAGCTGCTGAGTCTCGCCGAGAGCCCGAACTTCTCGATCCAGGTCCTGCGGCGTGACGTGGGTGGGAGCCCTGGACTGGAGGGGCCGTTCTCGATCCTGACGCTGCCGGCGCCCATGCCCGACATCGGCTACACGGAGGGCCCGGCGGGCATGTTCTACATCGAAGACCGCGAACATGTACGAGCGTGGACGCTGCGGTTCGGCATCCTCACCGAACTGGCCCTCTCACGGGCGGAGTCCAGAGACATGATCGCCGAAGCAGCGAAGCTGTACGCGTAACCCGACGAAGAGAGCTGTCACATGACACGGATGGACCCGGTGCGGCAGGCGCACTGGCGCAAGAGCAGTTACTCGGGCGGCGGCGGCGACACCGGCGGCGACTGCGTCGAAACCACCCTCCTCCCCGGCGGCCGCATCGCGTTCCGCGACAGCAAGCGCCCGGACGCGGCCGTACTGGCCTTCGGGCACGAGGAGGCGGCGTCCTGGCTCCGCCACGTCAAGGCGGCGGAGCCTCGCGGTCTCGCGGACTGAACCGGACGGGGCGGAGGTCCTCCCGAGTGGGGCAGGGAAGGCCGGGGCTGCTGCGGTTGGGGGAGCACGTCACCAGGGCGAGCGACAGGTAGGCGGGGCGGTCGAGATAGAACCCGAGGGCCACGTCGCCACCCCACGCCATCCTTTCCGTGGCTGAGTAGGTGAGTCCGTCCAGGTACGTGGAGTCGCGTCGCGTGCTCGAATCGAAGCGGGGGGCGTACGAGGCGAGCTGCTCCCTGAGCCAGGCCGCCCCCTCCTTCGGCTCGTGCCACGTTCCCCGGATCAACGTCGCCGGCTTCATGAGCCACAACGCGGTCTCCAGGGGCGCCAGGTCGGACGTGGGGAACTCTGCGGCAGCCTCCCGGTATCGGTCGGCGAGCCGCTGTGCAGCTGTGTCGCCCGCCGTTGCTGCTGGAGGGGGATCGGGGTGCGGTGGCCGTCGTAGTCCTTCCCGGTCGAAGTCGTGCTTCGGGCCGGTCCAGAGGTAACCGTGATGGTGCAACTGTCGCCCCGTTCAGCGCGGTAGCGGGCGAGAGGCGGCCGGCCTGCTCATACGGAGAGAAGTCGTGGCCGACCGCCGGCCAGGTGTTCTTCAGGCCTGGAGCCCGAACCGTGAGACGTCGATACCGGCCGCACGCAGCTCGGCCGTGGTGAACCTCAGTGGTTCCGCGTCGGGGTTCTTGCTGTCTGCCAGGGCCCACGCGTCCACGTCGATCCTGGCGAGTGTCACGCACCCCTCGGAGCACGGGCCGCCACACGCCTTGGTGAACATGGCCGCGCCGATGTCGATCGCGTACAGGTCGGTGACATTCGACATAATGGATTCCTTTCATGCGGAGTTCGGGAGAATCCGGTAACCACCGTCAGTGCCCGGTCGGACGGAGCTGATCGATGGGCATGAAAGAATCGTCGGACTCGGGTGTGGAATCCTTCAAGGTTATTTCTGCTGTCGGGTAAACATCAGGAGCGGAACCGGTCGGCCCATTCGTGCAACTGTTCCCTCGCCTGTTCCCCGTGCAGGGCGTAGCCGTCGTAAACCGAGAACTCATGCAGGTAGGCCGAGACGTTTCGATGATCCCTGAAGATCATTGCTCCGGTCGATGTCTCCACTGTTGCTATCCGGGCATCGTAGACCGTGAAGGTGTTCAATGGGCAGGTTGGCATTTGCCTGCCCAGTGGGATGACCCCGATCCGTACATGGGCCAGGAGGCTGAGAGAGACGAGTCTCTCGATCTGCGTGGCCATCGCGGGATCCGGCAGGTAGGGCCATCTGACGGCCTGCTCGGTCAGAATGAAGGTGAAGCGTTTGGATGATTCGTGAAGAACTGCCTGTCGCTCCAGCTTTTTCGCGATGGCCTTCTCTTGATCTCCGGGGATGCCGGAAAGGCTGGCACGCACGTACTCCGGTGTCGCGAGCAGGCCTGTCACCATGGACAGCAGGAAATACCGAAACTCCGTGGAGGACTGTTCGAACCGGGCCAGCTCGTTCTGTTTTTTCTCCAGGCCCGTGCGGCGCTGCGACCAGACGTCCTGCCACTCGGTGTTGGCGACGCGAGTGAGGGCCAACACGCGGGTGGCGAGGTCGGGTGGAGCATCCAGAGCCCTGAGTATCAGCTCGACGTCGACCAGCGTCGGCGTCAGCTTTGCCCCCTCGATGTTGCTGATCTTCGTCTGTGACGCGTTGCAACGCTTGGCGAGCCAGACCTGTGTACGTCCGGCTCGCTTGCGCAGGGTCTTCAGTGTCTCGGCCAGATCGGTTCGCGACCGGCCCAGCTCCTCGGGGTCAAACGTCAAGGCCCTTCACATACTCCTCGAAGGGTACTGATTCGGTCAGCGCTATGCGCTGGTAGTCCACGTAGGGTGTTGCGTCACCCTCGTGGACTTTCCGGCTGATCTGTGTGCCGTCCGGTTCATAGTTCATGAGGACGACCTCCGTGCGGTCGAACATCCAGAAATCCTGGCAGTCGGCCAGCGGGTTGACCCGGTCCGTCACGTCCATGATGCGGATGTCCTCGCCTGCCCGTGCGTGAGGACGGTAATACATGAACTCGTAACGCAGGTAGGTGGAGAGGGGGCGCGTGACAATGTGTACCCGCCCTTTGGTCTTGCCTTCCCGGCGTACCCGCTTCAGGTCCTCGGTGTACTCGTTCGAGTAGGTGTGAGGATCGATACGTTCGCCGGCCAGGAACGACCGGATCTCTTCCGCCTCTTGTGGGACGTTGTACGCCGGCAGGGTTTCCAGGCGCCACGCTTCCGTTCGGAAATTGCGAAACCTGGCCTGCCATGCCTCACCATCCAAGAGCACGGACTGCCTCCCTGAGAATCTCCTCGGGGATCTCCACGAGAGCCTCACCGTTCGGCGGGGTGAAGGCGTTCGATAAATTCCCTTGAACAATGAAGGATCCGCGAGGGCTCCGGTAGATGTTCGGACAATCGTTCTGGCTGCATTCGCCGTTGCCGTTGCCGGTGAGTCGGATCAATGCCTCGCGTGCCATGGGAAACCCCCTGTGCGCGGCCCCTGTTGGGCTCGTTCCTCAGAACGGTACGAGGGGTTCCGGGAGGGCGTCCATCCAGCGAGGCGAATATTTGCGTTGTCGCATAAACCGGGCGCACGTCGTGAACGCCAGTCAGGACCTTGCGGGGTTGTGTCCCCTAGCGCGCGCTGGGCGCTTCCGACGCCTGCGCTCGCGAGTCCGGGACACCGCACGACGCGGTGCCCCGGACTCGGGAGATGATTTTGATCAGTGAGCTTCTTCAGCGTCCTCACTCTGGAGCGCCAACGCTGAAGAAGCTCAGTCTTGGGAAAAGCAGTCGGCCGTATCCCCGGTCGCACACCTGATGAGCGAGGCATGTACACGGGTCGGGCACGTGGCCCGGGACCGCGGCGCCGAAGGGCCCGTGCCGCGGTCACTCGCCCGCCGGCGCCACCCCGATCGGGCAGGAGACGCCCGTCCCGCCCAGGCCGCAGTAGCCCGCCGGGTTCTTGTCCAGGTACTGCTGGTGCTCGGCCTCCGCCGGGTAGAAGGGGCGGCCTTCGGACGGGAGGATCTCCGTGGTGATCGTGGAGTAGCCGTTGCCCGTCAGGACCTGCTGGTACGAGGCGCGGGACGCGTCCGCCTCCGCCGCCTGGGCGGGGGAGTGGGGGTAGATCGCCGAGCGGTACTGCGTGCCCACGTCGTTGCCCTGGCGGAAGCCCTGGGTCGGGTTGTGGGACTCCCAGAAGACCTTCAGCAGCTCCGCGTACGAGACGGTCTTCGGGTCGAAGACGACGCGGACCGCTTCCGTGTGGCCCGTCAGGCCCGAGCAGACCTCGTCGTACGTCGGGTTCGGGGTGAAGCCGCCCTGGTAGCCGACCAGGGTGGTCCAGACGCCGTCCGTCTGCCAGAACTTGCGCTCGGCGCCCCAGAAGCAGCCCAGGCCGAAGTCCGCGACCTCCAGGCCCTCCGGGTACGGGCCCTCCAGGGGGTTGCCGAGGACCGTGTGGCGTGCGGGCACCGCGAACGTGGGCTCCGGGCGGCCGCGCAGGGCCTGCTCGGCGGTGGGCAGCTCGGGGGTGCGGCGGGACAGGAACATGGTCGGCTCTCCTCGGCTGTGGGGACTGTCCGTAACAACGCGTGGATCACCTGGCGCATTCCGGCCCGCGCTGAGCGCCGGACCGGCTCACCCGGCCTCGCGGACCGCCTTCTCGCGCGCCGCCGTGTACGCCACCCTCGCGTCCCCGTAGCAGCGCCACGGAGCCGCCTCCACATAGGCGTCCACCAGCCGGAACTGCTCCAGCGCGGCAGGGCAGTCAGGCCGTCAGCCCGCCAGGACGTCAGCGCGGCAGTGTCGCCGGGCTGCCGCCGTTCGCCTCGTAGCCCGCCACCGCCAGCGCCCGGTACACCGTGTACTGCGCCGCCGGGTCCCCGTCGTGCGTCCACGGGAGGGCGCCCACGTGGCCGTCCACCTGGACGAGCTGGTTCATCGCCTCCGCCCAGCGCTCGCACCGTACGAGGAAGAGGATCAGCAGATGCCGTACGTGCGAGAGCATCGGGTCGTCCTGGCGCGCCGCGTGGACCGCGAAGAGCGCGCCCTCGACCGCCTTCCTCACCACCGCGCTCTCGTAGAAGCCGCGCACCAGGTTGACCTCGGGAAGGTGCTCGTACACCGCGAAGAGCGGCAGCGCCGCCAGCAGCGAGCCCTGCGGGGCGCGGGCCGCCGCCGCCGTCGCGAACTCGTCGGCCTCGTCGCGCGAGCCGTGCCACTTCTCGCACGCGTAGTGCAGCGCCGCCAGATGCGCCCCCATGTGCGCGGGAGCGCGGTCGATCACCTTCGCCCAGAGCAGGTCGAACTCCTCACGCGGGTAGCCCAGCCCGCGCGCCACCGCCAGCTCCACGATGTACGGGACCGGGTCGCCCGGGGCCAGCAGCGCCGCCTGGCCGCAGACCGTGCGCGCCTCCTCCAGGATGATCCGGAAGTCGTCCGTCCCCGCGGCCGACGACCGCCACGCCTGCTGCACCAGGAACTCCGCGTGCACCGCCGCCCCGCCCGCGTCCTTCGGCGACTCCGACCGCCACGCGCGCAGCCACGCGCCGCCGACGCCGGGCCGCTGCTGAAGCTCCAGCGAGGCCGCGCCCGCGAACGCCTGCACCCGCTGCCAGCGCACCTCGCCGCCCTTGTCCGTCCCGGCGAGGAGCTGCGCGGCGGCGCGCCAGTCCTGGGTGGCCTGGACGACGTCGAGGACGTCGAGGAGGTCCTGGTCGGGGCCCGGCATCCGGATGTCCAGCTCCTCCTGGCGTACGAAGCCGTACGCGGCCGGGTCGGCGGCGTCCGGTGAACCGGGCGCGACCTGGCGGATACCGCCGCCGCGGCGCCGTACGTACGGGGCGATGACCGCGGCCAGCAGGCCCATCGCGAGCAGGACCCAGAGAATCTCCATGCGTCCATTGTCCCGGACGCCGTCCGGTACGGAATCACCCGTGGCCGTATACGGAACGGGCGCGCGCCGCGCGGCGCTACCCTCGGGCCCATGAGCCACGAGCACTCCAACGACCAGCATCGTTTCGAGACCCTCGCCATCCACGCGGGGAACACCGCCGACCCCCTCACCGGGGCGGTCGTACCGCCGATCTACCAGGTGTCCACGTACAAGCAGGACGGGGTGGGCGGCCTGCGCGGCGGTTACGAGTACAGCCGCAGCGCCAACCCCACCCGTACCGCCCTGGAGGAGAACCTCACGGCCCTGGAGGGCGGCCTGCGCGGGCTCGCCTTCGCCTCCGGGCTCGCCGCCGAGGACTGCCTGCTCCGTACGCTGCTGGCCCCCGGCGACCATGTCGTCATCCCCGACGACGCCTACGGCGGCACCTTCCGGCTCTTCGCGAAGGTCGTCTCCCGCTGGGGCGTGGACTTCTCGGTCGCGGACACCTCCGACCCGGCGGCCGTGCAGGCCGCGCTCACCCCCCGCACCAAGGTGATCTGGGTCGAGACCCCCTCCAACCCGCTCCTCAACATCACCGACATCGCGGCCCTCGCGGCCGTCGCGCGCACGTCACGGGCGCGGCTCGTCGTCGACAACACCTTCGCCAGCCCGTACCTCCAGCAGCCGCTCGCGCTCGGCGCGGACGTCGTCGTCCACTCGACGACCAAGTACATGGGCGGCCACTCGGACGTCGTCGGCGGCGCGCTGATCGTCGAGGACGAGGCGCTGGGCGACGCGTTGGCGTACCACCAGAACGCGATGGGCGCCGTCGCCGGGCCGTTCGACGCCTGGCTGGTGCTGCGCGGCATCAAGACGCTCGCCGTCCGCATGGACCGGCACTGCGAGAACGCCGAGCGCATCGCGGAGATGCTCGCCGGCCACCCGCGCGTCTCCCAGGTCCTCTACCCGGGGCTGCCCGACCACCCCGGCCACGAGACCGCCGCCAAGCAGATGAAGGCGTTCGGCGGGATGATCTCGTTCCGGGTCGCGGACGGCGAGGAGGCGGCGGTCGGCGTCTGCGACCGCGCGAGGCTCTTCACGCTCGGGGAGTCCCTGGGCGGCGTCGAGTCCCTGATCGAGCACCCGGGCCGGATGACGCACGCCTCGGCCGCGGGCTCGCCGCTGGAGGTCCCCGCCGACCTCGTCCGCCTCTCCGTGGGCATCGAGTCGGGCGACGACCTGCTCGCGGATCTCCGGCAGGCCCTCGGATAGAGCCCCTGACGGCCCCGGCCGGCGCGCTCACCACCCCTCCAGCGGAGGTGTGGTGGTCGTGGGCGGCGGCACCCACGGGTGGACGTCCCACGCCCACACGGTGAAGACGACCACCGCCGCCACCAGCACCGCCCAGACCACCCGGCGCGCGACCCGGCGCCTGCGCAGCATCCGTTCGCCGCGCCGGGCCGCACGCGGGACGAGATCGGCGGGCACGGCCGGACGCGGCAGGCCCAGCAGCCGCCGTATCTCCGCCTCCTTGCGGTTCGTCCCGCTCATGGGCGGGCCTCCCGGGGCGGGAGACCGGCGGCGGACCCGTCGCGCGCGGCCGTCCGCCGCAGGGTCGTCATCGCCCGCGCGCACAGGGCGCGGGCCCGGTCCTCCGGGAGGCCGAGAAGGGACGCGGTCTGCTCCTCGGTGAGGCCCTCGTACAGCCGCAGTACGAGGACCAGCCGCTCCCGCGCGCCGAGCCCGCGCAGCAGCCCGCCCTCCTCCGGGGCGCTCCCGGAGGCGGCGCGCGGGACCGTCCTGCGGACGCGCCACGCCTCGTCGGCGAAGCGCAGGGCCAGCTCCCGGCGGGTGTGGTCGTACGGGTCCGCGTCGTGCAGACGGTCCCACTCCGCGTACGTACGGGCCAGCGCGGCGACCAGCAGACGCTGCGCGCGCGGCGTCGCGGTGGGCGGCTCGGCCGTCAGCAGCGCGGCGGTGTGCAGCAGCCGGCCGGCCGCGCCCGCGGCGTAGACCTCGAACTCCCGGGCGCGGCGGCGATCCGTGGCCGCCCGCAGCTCTCGCACGACCTCATATCAGACCGGCGGGACCGCCCGGGTCAAGAGGGCATCAGGAGCCGGTGTCCCCGCCCGCCCCGGGCTCCGCCTCGTCCGTGGCCCGCTCCGTGGCGGGCGCCTGGTCAGGGGCCGGGTTCGTGGCCCGCTCCGCGGTCCGCTCCGCGGCGGGTGCCTGGTCCGGGGCGGGCTCCGCGTCCGTGCCCGGCTGCTCGCCGGCCGGCAGCCGGGCCGCCCGGGACGCGAAGGCGCCGTTGAGGCGGGTGAGGAGCGTGGTGAAGGAGTCCCGCTCGTCCTCGGTCCAGTCCGCCGTGACCTGGGCCATCAGCGCGCGCCGCGAGGAGCGCACCTCGTCGAGCTTGGCCAGCCCGCGCGCCGAGAGCTGGAGGACGACCGCACGGCCGTCCTCCGGGTGCGAGGTGCGCTTGACCAGACCGGTGTCGACCAGGGGCGCGACCTGCCGGGTGACGGTCGAGGAGTCGATGCCCATCCCGGCGGCCAGCGCCTTGACGCCCATCGGACCTTCCTGGTCCAGCCGGTTGAGCAGCAGATACGCGGCGCGGTCCATCGAGTTGCGGACCTGGCCGACACCGCCGAGCCGGGTCTGTTCGGCCCGCCGGGCGAAGACGGCCACCTGGTGCTGGAGAGCATCGAGGAGGGCGGCGTCGTCCGATGGATCGACGGTCCGCTCCCGGGAAGCCGACGCAGCGGAAGTCATGTCCTGAATGGGGGGCATGGCTGGAGGCTCTTTCGTACGGGGGTCGTGTGGTGGTGGACAGAGTACGCGGCCGGGCTCCGCACCGTACCGGCCCTGTGGAAACCGGGTGGAGAAGAAGTGCGCGGGGCGTGCGCGGGTGTACCGCTCACCCCTGCCGTCGCCTCATGTCCCCCCTCCCACGCCCCGCCTCCCCCGTCCACACGCCCGGCAGGGCCGGTCCCGGGGCCCGCGGCCGTACGCGGCACCGCCCCGTGTGAGCTGCGAGACTTGCCGCATGAGCTTCGGTACGTCCCGCCCCTCCCACCACTCCCTGATGCTCGACGACATCCGTGGGGCCCAGAAGATGCTCTCCGGAGTCGCGCGGACGACCGCCATGGAAGGCAGCAGACACCTCACCGCGCTGGTCGGCGCCCCGGTCCTGCTCAAATGCGAGAACCTCCAGCGCACCGGCTCCTTCAAACTGCGCGGCGCCTACGTACGGATCGCCGGACTCTCCCCGGAGGAGCGCGCGGCCGGCGTCGTCGCGGCCAGCGCCGGGAACCACGCCCAGGGTGTCGCCCTCGCCTCGACCCTGCTCGGTGTCCGCTCCACGGTCTTCATGCCGGTCGGCGCGCCCCTGCCCAAGGTGGCGGCGACCCGCGACTACGGCGCCGAGGTCCGGCTGCACGGTCAGGTCGTCGACGAGACCCTGGCCGCCGCCGAGGAGTACGCGCGCGACACCGGCGCGGTCTTCATCCACCCCTTCGACCACCCGGACATCATCGCCGGACAGGGCACGGTCGGGCTGGAGATCCTGGAGCAGTGCCCCGAGGTGCGGACCATCGTCGTCGGGATCGGCGGCGGCGGGCTCGCGGCGGGCATCGCCGTCGCCGTGAAGGCGCTGCGCCCCGACGTCCGGCTGGTCGGCGTACAGGCGGCCGGGGCCGCTGCGTACCCGCCCTCGCTGCGCGCGGGCCGGCCGGTGACCGTGGAGTCGCCCCACACGATGGCCGACGGGATCAAGGTGGGGCGGCCGGGCGACATCCCCTTCCGTATCGTCGAGGAACTGGTCGACGAGGTGCGTACGGTCTCCGAGGACGAGCTGTCCAGCGCCCTGCTGCTCTGTCTGGAACGCGCCAAGCTCGTGGTCGAACCGGCGGGCGCGAGCCCCGTGGCCGCGCTGCTCGGCGACCCGGAGGCGTTCCGCGGCCCGGTCGTCGCGGTGCTGTCGGGCGGCAATGTGGACCCGGTGCTGATGCAGCGCATCCTGCGCCACGGCATGGCGGCGGCGGGCCGCTATCTGAGCCTGCGGCTGCGGGTCACGGACCGCCCCGGCGCGCTCGCCACCATGCTCGGCGTGCTGTCGGTGGCCGACGCCAACGTCCTGGACGTGAGCCATGTACGGACCGATCCCCGGCTCGGGCTGACGGAGGCGGACGTCGAGGTGCACCTGGAGACGAAGGGGCCCGCGCACTGCACGGAGGTCGCGGCGGCGCTGCGCGAGGCCGGGTACACGATCCTCGGCTGAGCACGCGTCGTACCGCTGCGGAGACGAGGTGCGGGGAGGAAAGCGGAAAGGGCCGGTCCGCCCGACGGGATGCCGGGGGACCAGCCCTTTCGGACAGGCGTTCAGGCCCGTGCGGGCACGGGCGGAGGAGCGGGCGCCGGCTCAGGCCTGGTACGGCTTGGCCTCAAGGATCTTCACCTTGGCCTTGTTGCCGTTCGGGAGCTCGTACTCCGCGCTCTCGCCGATCTTCTTGCCGTTCACGCCGCTGCCCAGCGGGGACTGCGGCGAGTACGTCTCGATCTCGGAGCTGGCGTACTCGCGCGAGGCGAGCAGGAAGTCCAGGGTGTCGTCCGGGTCGCCGTCGAAGGCGATCGTCACGACCATGCCGGGGGCCACCACACCACTGGCCGCGGGCGCCTCGCCGACCTTCGCGTTCTCCAGGAGCTGGGTGAGCTGGCGGACGCGCAGCTCCTGCTTGCCCTGCTCCTCCTTGGCCGCGTGGTACCCGCCGTTCTCCCGCAGGTCGCCCTCCTCGCGGGCAGCAGCGATCTTCGTGGAGATCTCCGTGCGCGCGGGACCAGACAGGTACTCCAGCTCGGCCTTGAGCTGGTTGTACGCCTCCTGGGTGAGCCAGGTGACGTTTTCGCTGGTCTGGGTCACTGGTGCTCCTCGTAGGTGCTGGGGATACAAAGCAACGCCCTACCCAGAAGCATGTGCCGTCTCGGGTGGGCGAAACCACGAGCCTAACAATTTCGTGGCGCGAGGGGGAGGACAATTGCCGTCAGAAAAGGATTCGCGCAGGTCAGCGCGGAGATCCACGACGAGACCCGGCGGGTCTCCGCCATCGCGCCGGCCCGGCCGACCCGCCCCGCGGACCGCTCGACAGCGGCTCGACCGCTCGTCCGGTCAGTCGGACGTGCAGCCCACCAGTTCGGTACTGGTCGCACTCTCCGTCGTACGGATCGTGACCACTTCGTCGATCCGGGTCTCGCCCGGCCCGAAGCGCACGTCCTTGCGGCCGACCTCCCCGAAGCTCTCGGCCAGCGAGCGCAGGGTGCAGCTCCCGCTCGCGTCCCGGTCCTTGCGGACCTCCAGATGCGCCTCGACCTCGGTCGCGGAAATCCGCTTGAACTTGATCAGCTCACCGGAGACACTCCGGTCGATCACGTAGTGGTAGCCGTACCAGCCGAGCAGGGCCACCAGCACCCCGCCGAGCACCACGCCCAGGCGGCGCAGCCGCCGGTCCGCGCGCGCGTCCTCGTCCCCGGAGCGGCCGTACCGCCCTGCGGGAAGCTCCTCGCGCACCGCAGCCATGATCGTTCCTCTCGGGCGGGGACAGCCGGAATTTCCGTCCCCCGATATCCGTCACTATAGAAGCCGACCCAAGCGCCACATCACTGAGGATCGAGTCTTGACTGAGCAGCTACGGCTGATGGCCGTTCACGCCCACCCCGACGACGAGTCGAGCAAGGGCGCGGCCACCATGGCCAAGTACGTGTCCGAGGGGGTGGACGTGCTGGTCGTGACCTGCACGGGAGGCGAGCGCGGCTCCATCCTCAACCCCAAGCTCCAGGGTGACGCCTACATCGAGGCGAACATCCACGAGGTGCGCAAGAAGGAGATGGACGAGGCCCGGGAGATCCTCGGCGTCCAGCAGGAATGGCTCGGGTTCGTCGACTCCGGACTGCCCGAGGGCGATCCGCTGCCGCCGCTGCCCGAGGGCTGCTTCGCCCTGGTGGACCCGCAGGAGGCGGCGGGCCGGCTCGTCCGGTCGATCCGCGCCTTCCGGCCGCAGGTCGTCACCACGTACGACGAGAACGGGGGCTACCCGCACCCCGACCACATCATGACCCACACCATTTCCATGATCGCGTTCGATGGCGCGGCGGACAAGGAGAAGTTCCCCGAGGAGGACTTCGGCCCGGTCTGGCAGCCCGCGAAGCTCTACTACAACCAGGGCTTCAACCGGCCGCGTACGGTCGCGCTCCACGAGGCGCTGCTCACCCGTGGCATGGAGTCCCCGTACGGCGAGTGGCTGGAGCGGTGGAAGGAGATCGGGCGGGAGGAGCGGACGCTGACGACGTTCATCCCCTGCGCGGACTTCTTCGAGATCCGCGACAAGGCGCTGATCGCGCACGCCACGCAGATCGACCCGGACGGCGGCTGGTTCCGCATCCCGATGGAGCTTCAGCGCGAGGTCTGGCCCACCGAGGAGTACGAGCTGGCGAAGTCCCTCGTCGATACATCCCTCCCCGAGAGCGACCTCTTCGCGGGCATCCGCGACAATGCCTGATATGTATGCGACCCAGGCAATGACCCAGCTCGTTCCTCTCGCCAAGGAGCTGGACGAGAACAAGGTGACGCCCGGCGTGCTCGGGTTCATCGTGTTCGCGGTGATGGCGGGCGGCGTGTGGCTGCTGATGAAGTCGATGACCCGGCACATGGGGAAGGTCGACTTCGAGGAGGCCCCGGAACCGCGGCCGAAGACGGCCCCCGGCCGGCAGTCACCGGCGCCGCACGGCGAGTAACGCACGGCACACGGCTTCGGGCACGGAGCACGGGCGTACGGGGACCAGGCCGACCACCCGGTCCGCGGGAGCCCGCCGTGCCTGGAGGACGGCCGCTCGCCCCCTCGGAGGGGAGGGAGCGGCCGGTCCCCGGTGTCTCCCGCCGGTGACCGGCGGATCCGGCCGGTCCCCGGTGTCTTCGACGTGTACGGAGCCGTCCCGGCGCCGTCAGGCGGGGGTGACCTCCACCGGCACGCCCATGACCTCGCGCGCGTGCCGGTTCGGCACCATGCCGAGGTCCCACGCCTGCCAGCCGTCGTCCAGCCGTACGCCCCGGCCCAGCATCACACCGAACGCGGCCAGCGAGTCCGCCAGCTTCCCGTCCCGGGCGGGGTGGTCCGCCGCGGCCAGCTCCGCCAGCTCCTGTTCGGCCACCGCCGAGCCCACCTCCGTACCGCCCGCCGAGCCGTACGGCAGCAGCGTGCAGCGCAGGAAGCGCGACCAGTCCGCGCCGCGGTGGTCGCCGTACGAGGTGAAGAGCGCCGTCGCCTCGTCGCACAGCGCCAGCGCCTGGGCCGCCCGGCTGTTGCCCGCGTCGACCACGGCCAGCTCCAGACACGTCCACGCCTCGCCGTGGGCCACCCCGATCCGCCGGAAGTCCGCGCGGGCGTCGACCAGGAGCTGCCGGGCGAACCCCGAGTTGCGGAGGTTGCCGGTCTGCGCGGCGCGCTGGTCGCGGGTGACCCGGCCCGAGTGGTGCCGGGCGCAGGCCAGCCCGTACACGTCACGCATCCGCGAGAACATCGAGCGGGCCCGCTCCAGCTCCCGTACCGCCTGGTCGCGGTCGCCGCCCTCCTCCAGCGCCTGGCCCAGGTAGTACAGCGTCCACGCCTCGCCGCGCGCGTCCTCGTTGTCCCGGTGCCGGGCCAGCGCCTCCCGCAACTGCTCGGTGGCCTGGTCCTGTTCGCCCTCCACCAGCCGTGCCCGCGCCAACTGGGTCGTCGCCCACGCCTCGCCGCGGCCGTCCCGCGTCCGCCCGTACAGCTCCAGCGCCGCCCGCAACTCGCCCTCGGCGCGCGCCACATCACCCGTACGCAGGAACAACTGGCCGAGCTGGAAGTGCGCCCACGCCTCGCCGTGCACCGACTCGCTCTCGCGGTGCAGCTCCAGCGACGCCGTGAGCATCCCGGACGCCTCCTCCAGCCGCCCGCGGTCCCGCTCCACCGCCGCCAGCGCGTGCAGCGTCCAGCCGCGGTCACCCGCCAGCGCCGCCGTCTCCTGGAGCGCCAGCGCCTCGCGCAGCTTCGCCGCCGCCTCCGTCAGATTGCCCTGGTGGTGCAGGGTGATGCCCAGCGAACAGAGCGCGCGGGCCGCGCCCGCCTCGTGCTGCGCCTCCTGGTAGAGACCCACCACGGAGGTCAGCGTCGTCCGTGCCTTGTCCAGCTCGCCGAGCTGCCGGGCGGCGATGCCCGTACGCCACTGGACCGAGCGCACCAGCAGCCCCTGGTCCACCGCCTGCGTCAACTCGTTGATCTCGCCCAGCCGGTAGAGGTCGCCGCGCAGCAGGCAGTAGTCGCAGAGGGCGCCCAGCAGATTGAGCACCGCCTGCTGGTCCACGCCCTCCGCGTGCCGCAGCGTGGCCGTGATGAAGCTCGACTCGTCGTCCAGCCAGCGCAGCGCCGCGTCCAGCGACGAGAAACCGTGCGCGCCCGCCGCGCTCCTGAAGAGGTCCGCGCGCGTGGACGTCTTGCCGTCGACCAGCCGGATCACGGAGTCGGCCAGCTCGCCGTAGTTGCGGATCAGCCGCTCCTGCGCGGCCGTACGCTCCTCCGCGGGCTCCTCGTCGCGCAGCCGCGCGTGCACGAAGGTCCGTACGACGTCGTGCAACCGGTAGCGGCTGCCCCGTACATGCTCGACCAGACCGGCCCGCGCCAGCGCCGCCAGCAGCCGTCCCGCCTCCTGCTCGTCCGTCGCCAGCAGCGCCGCCGCGGCGCCCACGCCCAGCGAGGCGCGCCCCGCCAGCGCCAGCCGGCGCAGCAGCCGGCGGGCCTGGTCGTTCTGGTCGGTGTAGCGCAGCCACAGGGCGCGCTCGACGGGCTCCACCGGGCCGTACGCGTCGAGATCGGCGGCCAGCCGGTGCGCGGTGCGGTCGCCGCCGAGCGAGGACCCGGCGATGCGCAGCGCGAGCGGCAGCCCGCCGCACAGCTCCCGCACCCGGTCGGCCGACTGGACGTCGTAGGGCGCCCCCGCCGTCGCCGCCTCCTGCTCCGGACCGGCGGCGGCGCGCAGCAGCTCCTCGGCGCCCGCCCCGTCCAGCGCCTCGACGGGCAACTGGTGCACCCAGGCGGGGACGTCGTCCGGCAGCTCGACGGGGCGGCGCGCCGTCACCAGCACCAGACTGTCGGAGCGCTCCGGGACCAGCGTGCGCACCTGCTCGGGGTCGGAGGCGTCGTCCAGGACCACCGTGACCGGCAGCCCCGTCAGATGCTGGTGGTACAACTCGCCGAGCCGCCGCACCTGTTGCTCGGGCGAGGCGCCCTCGCGGAACAGAAGCTGCTCGCGCGGCGCGCCCAGCCGGTTCAGCAGATGCAGCAGCGCGTCCCGGGTCGACAGCGGCGCCTCCAGGGTGCCGCCGCCGCGCAGATCGACCAGGCAGGCGCCCCGGAACTGGTCCCTGAGCTGGTGCGCGGCGCGTACGGCCAGTTCCGTACGGCCGGATCCGGGGGCGCCGTACAGCACGACGACCGTCGGCTTCGTCTCCGTCGACGCCCGCGCCGCGTGCACCCACTGCGCGATCCTGGCCAGTTCGGCCCGGCGCCCCGCGAACGGGCCGGCGGGCTCCGGGAGATGGCCGAACGACTGCTCCAGTACGGTACGGCGCCGGGCCGCCGCGCTGCGGTCCCCGCCCCGCAACTGGGGGACGACGGTGGACTTCTTGGCGCTGCGCCGGGTCGCGGACACCAGCACCCGCTGCTGGTCGAGGAAGGGCCGGATGCCCCGTACCTCCAGGGCCGTCAGCCACTGGAGCCGCAACTGCTCGGCGCCGCCCGGCTGTCCGGCCGCGCCGGCTCTGCGGTGCGCGGCCGGCCAGTGCGAGACGGTCACCTTGGCGACGGTGGTCGCCGCCCCGGCCACGGCGACGACGGCGCCCGCGCCCAGCGCGATCCCGGTGGCCGCGCCCAGCGCGACATCGGCGCCGACGGCGGCCACGGCGGCGACGGACGTGACCAGGGCGGGCGTGCCGATGTTCTGCCGGCTGAACCGCTGGGACAGCGGAACGTCCTGCGCCTGCGTCGCGTCCAGGGCCTGCGTGTAGGCGGCGTACTCCTCCGCCGCCCCGGCGGCCATCGCGTCCAGGGCCCCGCGCCCGCGCGCGAGCAGCGCGTTCCCGTCGGTCCGTCCGCCGGAGCGCCGTACCTCCTCCTCCACGGCGCGTACCAACAGCCTCTCGGCCTCGGCCCGGTGGCTTTCCCGCATGTGCGTCCCCCTCCGAGAGCATGGTGAGCACACATTGTCCTGCGGACGGGGCGCGATGGCGAGTAGTGCCTGTCGTTCGGCTGTTCGCCGGCCCCGTACAGGAATGATTGACTCCGCCCCGCGCGTTCCCCCGGGCGAGGTCTCTTCCGACAGCACTCGACAGCATGGAGATGGACAGCATGCCCCTCAAAGGCGAGTACGAGCCGAGCGTTCAGCAGTTGGTCCGCGACCAGGTGGAGCTGTACGAGGGCTCCGGCGGCACCCGCGGCACCACGCTGGAAGCCCTGGTCGGCCCGGACGACGAGAAGCGCCGCGACCTGCCGGTCATCATCCTGACCACGCTGGGCGCGAAGAGCGGCAAGATCCGCAAGTCCCCCCTGATGCGTGTGGAGCACGACGGCGCCTACGCCGTGGTCGCCTCCCTGGGCGGCGCCCCCAAGCACCCGGTCTGGTACTTCAACGTCCTGGCCGACCCCCGGGTGGAGCTCCAGGACGGCCCGGTGCGCCAGGACATGGTGGCCCGCGAGGTGACGGGCGAGGAGAAGGCCCAGTGGTGGGACCGCGCGGTCGAGGCGTTCCCGGACTACGCCGAATACCAGAAGAAGACGGACCGTGTGATCCCGCTCTTCGTCCTGGAACCGGCGCCCGAACCCCACTGACCGGCGCCTGAGACAGGGGACCGCGCCCTCCGCCGCCACGGAGGGCGCGCCCGGCGCCGCGCACGGGCACGGCGGGCACGGGCCGTACGCGCGCACGGGCACGGCGGGCACGGGCCGTGCGCGGGTCAGCCGTTGATCGTACGGAGGAAGTGGTCGGCGTCCTCGGGTCCGGCCAGGCCGCCCACCTCCAGCCAGGAGCCGTCCGTGAAGCGGAGCCGGAAGGTGGCGTAGCCGCGTGGCTGGTCCGCCTCGCCTTCGACGCGGACCTGGTCGAGGGGGAGTTCGGCGACGCTCCGGAAGTCGGTGGCCCCGGTCGCCGACAGCCGGCGGCGCGGGGACGCCGCGACGCAGACACGGTCCGGGGCGAGCATGACCAGGCGCTTCGGGTTCGACGAGTGCCCGTACCAGCGGAGCAGGAGCTGGCCCGCCGTCAGGTCCCAGTCGCCGTCGAAGATGCCGTTGGTCGGGTTCCGGGGGGCGTCGGACGGGGTCGGTCCGGCCTGCCGGTTCCGGTTACGTCTCCACTTCGACGGGGTGAGGAGACGGTCCCCGACCTTGTCGACCAGCATCGCCGGGACGAAGACGAAGAAGAACACCACGGCGCCGACATACATCAGCCAGTGGTGTCCCGGCTTCAGCCGCCCCTTCCCGGCCGCGCGGTGCACGTCCTTGGGCGGGGTGGGGATGGGCTTGCGTATCTCGCACCACACCAGGGCCACGGGGTCTTCGCCCAGGACCTTCCGCGCCTGTCGCCGCACCGCTCGTTTCGCCATGCCGGAGAGGGTAATGCGCCCTCCGGGGACCCGGGACGGGCGCCGCGTCCGCGGGCTGCCGTGCACCGGCTCCCGGGCAGCGGCTCGGACCGGGCCCGCGGTCGTTCCCTCCGCGCGCCCGGCCCACGCCGTCAGGAGCGGACGAAGACCGACCAGACCATGCGGATCGGGCGCAGCCGGGAGATGAAGCGCAGTCCGTGCCGTGCGGCGGCCGGTTCGGTGGTGAGCGCGAGGTCGTATCGGCGCTCGGCCACGGCCAGGGCCGCCTGGCTGGTGGAGTCCGCGGTGGCCACGTCCCGCAACCGGTAGCCGGTGGGCAGCAGTTGATCGACCAGCGGTCGCGGCGAGGGGTGCGTGACCACGCTCGGGCGGTCGGACAGCACACCGCCGTCGGCGCGCCGGGCGATGCCGTACAGCGGGGTGTCCATGACGAAGACGCCGGCCAGCGCGATGTCGTCGGCCATGTAGAAGTGGTGGATGTCCCGATAGGCGTTGGCGACGACCACATGGCTGACGGTGCCGGACCTCAGGTCCTGTACGGACTGCTCGTAGGTCGCCCTGAGCACGATCGACGGCCCGTCGGGCAGACGGGTCCGCAGCAGCCGGGCGGCCTGCTCGCTGCTCGTGCCCTCGGGGCCGAGCGTTCCGATGGCCGGGGACCCGGCCGGTGCGGGCCGGACGTCGATCCAGCCGAGTTCGACGGTCATGCGTCACTCCTCGATGTCGGCGACGACCCAGGTGCTGATGGCGCGCCACAGCGCGGCGGACTCCTGGTGGAACGGGTGGTCCTGGTAGCCGCGCAGGGTCTCCTGATCGGGCAGCAGGCCGATCGCGGCGAAGTCGTAGGCGGTCGGGCGGTCGGCGGTGTTGCGGCCCACCTGCCAGTGGAGGAGGCCGGGCACCCGCTCGCCGACGAGCCGCGAGGACCGCTCGGCCGCGAGGGCCGCGGGATCCTGCCAGCCGATGTCCGGCTCGAACTTGAACAGCACGATGTGTCTGATCACGGGCATCCTCATGGGGGCGAAGGGCCGCCCGGCCCGGCGCGCGGCGGCACGCGGCGGCCTTCCGGCCGGACCGGGGCGGTGGAAAGGACGGCGGTCAGGCGGAGAGGCCGGCTGCCCGGGTCTCGGCCGTCACGAAGGCGGTCAGCCGGTCGAGTCCCTCGTCGATCGACGCCTCGTCGAGCAGGCTGAAGGACAGCCGGATCTGGTGCGAGGAGACCGCGCCGGTGTGGAAGTGGTGCATGGGGGTCCAGATGACTCCGTGGTCGCGCGCCGATCTGCGCAGCGAACGGTCGTCCACGGTGAACGGCACCGTCAGGACGACGAAGAACCCGCCGGCCGGGGTGTTCCACGTCACCGGTCCGTCGGTGGCGAAGCGCGCGGCGAGCCCGGCCAGTACGTGGCGCAGGTTGGCGCGGTACACCTCGATCTCACGCTTGTTCGCGGCGACCATGCTGCACCCGTGGCGCAGAAGTTTGCCGCCGATGACGGCCTGGGCGACGGGGGAGGTGTTGAGCGTGACGTTGCTCTTGATCAGCGACAACTGGTCCGCGAGCGTACCCGCCGGGCGGCCGTCCCTGAGGACGGGCTGGTCGGCGACGACGAAGCCGACACGGGCGCCGGGCAGGCCGGTCTTGGCGAAGGAGCCGACGTGCACGACCTGGTGCCGTGTGTCGAGCGCCTTGAGGGTGGGCGGCCGTTCGGCGGTGCCGGCCTGGAAGAGGCCGTAGGGGTTGTCCTCGATGATCAGCAGATCGAGACCGGCCGCGAGATCGAGCAGGGCGACCCGGGTGGCCAGGTCCAGGCTCACCCCGGTGGGGTTGGAGAAGTCGGGCACGAGATAGAGGGCGCGCGGCCGTTGTCCCCGGGCGCGGGCTGCTGCCACCTGACGTTCGAGGTCGGCCAGGTCGAGGCCGCCGTCCCCGTCCCCGACGTCCAGCACGGGCATGTCCAGCAGGCGGGCGGCGCCGGTCAGCCCGAAGTAGGTGGGCGCGACGGCGAGGACGACGTCCTGCGGGGAGGCGCACAGGGACCGCAGCGTGAGGAACATCGCCTCCTGGCTGCCGACGGTCACCACCACCGCGTCGGGGTCGACGGTGATGCCCTCGTCCACATCGAGGTAGCGGGCGACCAGGTCGTGGATGACGCCCTTCGTCCGTCCGTACTGGAACAGGGTTCTGCGGGCCTCCTCGTCCGTCAGCCCCACCACCTCGGTGAGGTGGGTGACGAAGGTGCTCAGGTAGGTGTGGAGCTGCTCGACCCGGAAGAAGTCCTCGTAGGGCCGGCCGGCGGCGAAGGACACCGCCCGAGGGTGGTCGGAGGCGATGTCGTTCAGCAGATTCATCGAGAGCAGGACGGGGTCGTCCAGCGAGGGGTGCAGTTGCGCGAGGGATAACTCGACCACTTGGTTGTTCTCCGTCGATCAGCCGTCCGTGGATCGCGGGGACCAGGGAGGCGCCTCCCTGGTCATCGTCGTGGACGAACTCGGCCGGGTTGCCGAGCGGTCCACCGCGAGTGTCGATGTGCGGTACCCGGTACGGACCGGGGCCCGCGTGTCGTCATGTCAGGCGCTGGTTCCAGGGCGTGCCGTGGCGAGCAGCTGCGTCTCCCAGCTGAAGGCGACGCCGGTCGCGCCCCCGTGCTCCAGCAGGACGTCGGTGACGCCCGAGATGGTCTCCTCGCGGGCCCAGTCGCGCTGCCACTCGCTCGCTACGGCCGTCCAGGTGATCGGGACCACGCCCGCCTGGACCATCCGCCGCACGGCCATGTCGTGGCCTTCCTTCGAGCCACTGCCCGAGGCGTCGGTGACGACGAAGACGTCGAAGCCCTCACCCGCCGCCTGTATCGCCGGCATCGCGACACAGATCTCCGTCCAGAGACCGGCGATGATCAGCTTCTTGCGGCCGGTCGCCTTGACGGCGTCGACGACGACCTGGTCCTCCCAGGTGTTGATGAGCGTGCGGTTGATGGGCTTCTGGTCCGGGAACACGTCCTGGATTCCCTTGATGAGGTAGCCGCCGCGCTCCTCCAGGACGGTCGTCAGGATGGTCGGCACGTCGAACGCCTTGGCGACCTTGGCGAGGGCGACAGAGTTGTTCACGATCATCGTGGGCTCGTGGCTGTTCAGGTTGGCGAACTGGAACGGCTGGTGGTCGATCAGGACGACCACGCTCTCCTCGGGCGTCAGCAGTGCCTGGAGTCCGGACTTCGCTTCCTTGCTCATGGGATCTCTTTCCTGGTGTCCATGTCTGGGTGCTCCGACGGGTCATCGTCGATACGGGCCTACAGCCGCTCCGCCCGCCGGGTCGGCAGGCCGTCACGCCGAACGCTCCGCGTACCGGTTCGGCCCGTGTGCGGAGCGGCGGGCCCCGGTGTCAGGGGCACCGGCCCGGCCAACTAGATGACGTGTCACCTATATTAGCGATGGAGGTTGATGCGTCAAGTAAGGCCATGGGGAGGGGGGTTGGTGACGGGCCCGCGGTGTGCCTTCCCGCAGGAGGGGGCCGCGCGGGGTCAGCGCGTCGGCGGGTTCCGGCGCGGGGTGATGACGGCGTTCGGCAGGGCCGGTGCGGGGAGTCGGCCGCCCGGGAAGTCCTCGATGGCGCCGAAGCGGTCGGAGGACGCCTCCCAGTCCTCGCGGGCTCTCACGATGTCCTCGTGGCTGCGGCCGACGAAGTTCCACCACATGACGATCTCCTCCCCGAAGGGGGGCCCTCCGAGGAGGATGGTCCGCGCCGGGGCGTCGGTCTCGTTCACCATCGTCAGGGTGTCCGTGCCGCGAGGGACGTAGCCGAGTTCGGCGGGCCGCAGCACCGTGTCGATCAGGCGGATGTTCCCGCTGTCCACGAGGAGGCCGTGCTCGAAGGCCGTGTCCACGGCGAGGGTGAGCGTCGTGCGCGCTTCGAGGACGATCTCGGCGCCGAGCAGCGGTGTGAAGGTCCGGACCGGGGAGGTCCGGCCGGCGAGCGAGCCCAGGAAGACCCTGATGCCGGCCCCGTCGACCCGGGCGGGCTCGGGCACGTGGTGCTGGAAGTCCCTTTCGGCGTCGCGGTGTTCCTCGGGCAGCGCGACCCACAACTGGACGCCGTGGATGACGGTGGTGTCCGGGGTGGAGACCTCCGAGTGGGCGATGCCGCGTCCGCCGGTCATGACGTTGATCTCGCCGGGTCTGATCGGGGCGTGCGTGCCGAGGGTGTCGCGATGCTCGATCTCGCCGCTGAAGAGCCAGCTCACCGTCTGGAGCCCGGTGTGCGGATGCGGGGCCATGTTCATGCCGCCCGACGCGGTGACCTGGTGCGGCCCGTAGTGATCGGCGAAGCACCAGGCGCCGATGAGTGTGCGCCCCCGCTGGGGCAGTGTCCGCCGTACGCGCATCGCGCGCGGACCGCCCAGGGGGACCTCGCGCGCCGACAGGACGTCGACCCGCGGCGCTCCGCCCGGCCGGTCGCCTTCGACGGGTGCGCCGCGCCGCGGCGCCGTGGCGCCGGTTTCCACGTTGCTCACCGAGAGCACCTCCCGTACAATCTGGTTGTCATGTCAACTATGATGTCACGGAGGCGGGTTGATGACCACAACACCCGCGCGAACAGGGGCCGCTGCGAGCACGGCCCGAAGGAGGCCCCGACGTGAGCAGCCGCCCCCACGGCTCACCGCCCCGCAGGATCTTCGTCGACAAGCAGAGCCCCAAGGCGTTCCACGCCCTCGTACAGACCTCGGAGGCGGTCCGGACGGTGGCCGCCGAGGCGGGGCTCGACCGCACCACCGTGGAGCTGATCAATCTCCGTGTGTCCCAGCTCAACGGCTGCGCCTACTGCCTCGACGTGCACACCGGGGCGGCCCTGCGCGCCGGCGAATCACCGCGAAGGCTCGGAACCCTGAACGCGTGGCGGGACACCGACCTGTTCACCTCCCCGGAGCGCGCGGCCCTGGCGCTGGCCGAGGCCACGACCGATCCGGTGGACGCCGCGGCCCGGGAATCCGCGTACGAGGCGGCCCGGCGGGTGCTCTCCGAGGATCAGATCTCCGCCGCGATCTGGGTGGCGGTCACCATCAACGCGTTCAATCGCGTGTCGATCATGAGCAAGCACCCGGTGCGGCCGCTGCACGACGAGTAGCGCCGCTCGGCCCGCCACCGCCGGGACTTCGACCGTGCGTCCCGTCCGGTGGCCGCCGCGGCGACAATCACGCGGGCCACGCGGGCCACGCGGGGCACTCCGGGCCGCACGTCACGGTCAGGACGGTTTCTCGTCCAGCTTCTCCACCACGCGCTCGGAGATCCGGGCCAGCAGCCGCAGTTCCGCCGGTGTGATGTTGTCGAGGAAGAGCTCGCGCACCGCCTCCACATGGCGCGGGGCGGCGGCTTCGACCATCGCCCGCCCCTCGTCCGTGATCACCACGAACGCGCCACGGCCGTCCTCGGGGCACTCCTCCCGCACCACCAGCCCGCGCTTCATCATCCGGGCGATGTGATGGGACATCCGGCTCTTCTCCCACTCCAGCGCCCTGGCGATGTCCAGGAACCGCCGCCGCCCGTCGTCCACGTCCGTCAGCTCGACCAGTACGGCGTAGTCGGCGCGTGACACGTTGGACTCGGTCTGCAGCAAGTGCGACAAGCGGCCTATGAGCTTCTCCTGCATGCGGACGAAGCCCCGCCACGCACGCTGCTCCTCGGCGGTCAGCCAACGCACTGTTTGTTCCATGAAACGAGTTTAGACGTAGTTGACACGTCGCTGAATAGATGCGCTGAACCGCCGTTCCACCCCGACCACCGGGAATACACCCGAACAGGAATCCCGTTCGGGTGACCGGGCCTGCCGGGCGGCAGGCGGCAGGCTTCTCAGGAGCAGTAGACGGCCTGATCGTTGGCGAACCGCTTGAAGGCGGCCTTGGTCTGATCCCCGGCGATTCCGTCGATCTTGCCCCGGTAGCCCCAGGCGGACGTCAGCAGACGCTGCAACGCCTGGATCGTCTTCGGGCCGACCACGCCGTCCCTGTCGCCGTCGTAACCCCTGGCGACCTCAAGGTAGTACTGGAACGCCTTCCAGCTGCCGGTCCCCAGGAGTCCGTCGTTCGCGCCCCGGTAGTCCCAGCGTTCGAGCCAGCACTGGACGTTCTTGGCCTGCCGCGTGCTGAGCCCCAGGTTGACCACGGCGAGCGTGCCGATCTCGCCGGTCGCCGTGGGGCGCTCAGTGGGTGCCGGGGCCGCCATGGCCGTGCCGGCGGTCGCGAGGCCGCCGGCGGCGATGCCGATCGCGACGGTGGCACCGACGAGTGCTTTGGTGAGTGCTCGCATGCTGTTCTCCTCCGTTGACGTGCGATGGACGGAACCGGCGAGCCGGCCGGCTCCGCACTGTGACCGTGGGTCCGGTACGACGTCCCGCGACGCGGAACCGGATGGCGCTACGACCGGCGATCACACCAGTACGCGGCCGCTCCGACCTGACTTACACACACCGGCGGTCCTCGACGGGGACGCCGTTGAACTGCCAGAAGGCGGCCGTGGTCCTTTTCCCGACGACTCCGTCGACGGCGAGGCCGAAGCCGTAGGAGTTGAGGAAGCGCTGCAACGCCTTGATCGTGAGGGGGCCGACGATTCCGTCGACCTCCAGGCGGCTGCCTCCGTAAAAGCCCTGCGCGTTGAACAGCCGCTGCGCGGCCTTCCAGCTGTTGGTGCCCAGGTGCCCGTTGTGCTCCCAGGGCTCGAAGCCGGAACGCGTCAGAAAGCACTGCCAGTTCTTCGCCCGGCCGACGGAGAGGCCGAGGTTGTTCACCGCGAGGACGGAGACGTTCTGGGTGCTCGTGGCGGGCTCGGCGGCCGGCGCGGACGCCGCGGAGCTGACGGTCGCGCCCGCCAGGGTACCGGCGGCGATCGCGGCGATCGTGGCAGCGCTGACGAACATCCTCGTCACAGCAGGTCGCATTTTCTCTCCTCTTGACTCTCTCGCCGCTCCGGGCGAGGCAGGGAACTCACTTCTTCGAGGAGCGTCACCCCCCGCGTTCTTCGTACGGGTGGAGCGGGCGAACCGCACCCGGCCGCGTTCCTTCTCCGCAGAAGATTAGGGAGTGGAGAGCTGCTCAACTTTGCTGCGTGTGAACGGAAGTTGGCCAGTTGTGCACTGGACTCGCCGGGCAACCGGTGCCTTGTGCGAGGGGCATCGCGCGTCGCATCCTGAGCGTGTATCCGCACAGGACCCGGGGGTTGTCTCATGGGAGGAGCGCACCACCGCGCCCTCGGCGCTTCACGTTCGGCACAGGCGACGCTCGACGCCTCGGTCATGGCACCGCGCGAGCGCAGGGACACGATCCGGCACGCCCTGTGGTCCTCCTTCTCCCGGGTCGACATCGACCACCACACCGCTCAGGAGGACATCGGGGCCCGCATGGGCCTCGGCGCCGTGGGCCCCATGAAGGTGTGCTCGGCGCAGGGGACGCCGGTGACCCTGCGCCGCACGGCGCGGCTGGCCCGCGAGGACCACGAACCGGCGGTCTTCCTCGGGCTCCAGGTGACGGGGACCAACCTCGTGGAACAGGGCGGACGCCAGTGCGTCGTCGAGGCGGGAAGCCTCGTCGTCTTCGAATCGACGGCGCCGTACACCCTGCGCTTCGAGCAGAGCTTCGGCTACCTCTCCCTGCGCATCCCGCGCGAGGCGCTCGCCATCCCGGAGCGGACGCTGCGCAGGGCCACCGCCGTCACCCTCGGCCCGGACAACCCCACCACGGGTCTGGCCTTCGCCTACTTCTCCCACCTGGCCGCCAGCGAGGAGTTGCACACCGGGCCGTACGCGGAGTCCCTCATAGGGCCCAGCGTCGAGCTTCTCCGGGCCGTCGTGACCTCTCAGGTGGACACCTCCGATCTCGGCCCCGCGGAGCCCCAAGTGCCGCTCGACCTGCGGATCACCCACTACATCCGCGCCCACCTGGCCGACCCGGGTCTCTCGGCGCCCCGTATCGCCGCCGCGCACGGCATCTCGGTCCGCCACCTCTACAACGTCCTGTCGCGGTCCGGCATCAGCCTCGGGGACTGGATGCGCAGCCGCCGACTGGCGGAGTGCCGGAAGGACCTGGCCGGGCCGCGCGGCCGGCTCCAGACCATCGCGAGCATCGGCCGCCGCTGGGGTTTCGTGGACGCCACCCACTTCAGCAGGTCCTTCAAGCAGGCCTATGGTCTCTCCCCGCGGGCCTGGCGCGAACTCCACCACCCGGCGCCGTCGCGCCGTTCGCGCGCGCTCTCCCCGTAGGCCCTGGCCGCGCGGACCGTCGGCCACACCGCGGTGGACCGGAGACCGCCATGACCTCGGCGTCCACCGGGTTCAGGCCGTCATCCACCATGCCGTGGACCCGTTCCACGCCCGCCTCGCGCAGGATGTCCCGGCGCGGTCGTCAGGGGCTGCGCGACGGGCCGGGACCGGGTGAGGAGGGTGGTGGAGAGGGCGACGGCGATGAGGGCGGTTCCGGCCAGGACATGGGCGGTGAGGGGTTCGTCCAGGAAGAGGGCGCCGGACAGGACGGCGATCACCGGGGCGACGAAGGCGTAGCTCGTGGCCAGGGCCGGGCCGGTGTGCGCGGTGAGGTGGCGGTACGCGGCCATCGCCAGCAGGGATCCGAAGACCACGAGGTAGGCGAGGGCGAGTACGGCGCCCCAGGTCGGCCGGGGCGGTGACGCGAACTCGCCCCGGACGGCCGCCGCCACGGCCAGCGCCGCACCGCCCGCGAGCATCTGCGCGGCGGGCCCGCGCACGCCGGCCGCGTGGTCGTCCAGATGGGAGCCGAGGACCCAGCACATGGCGGCGGGCAGGAGGATCAGCGCGCCGGTCAGCCCGTCGCGTCCGAGCCCGGCCGACAGCACGGCGACACCTGCCAGGCCGAGCCAGACCCCCGCCCATTCCGCGCCCCGCGCCGGCCGTCCCCGCACGGTGTTCAGCAGCACGCTCCACAGCGGAACCGTGGCGATGAACAGCGCCGTCGTGCCCGAGTCGACGTACTCCTCGGCCAGCGCCACCCCGCCCATGCCCACGGAGAAGAGCAGCACCCCGACGAGCGTGGCCCTACGCCGCCGCACGGGCGTCAGCGGTGGCTCGCGGCGGCGTTCGGCCAGGCACCACAGCAGCAGACCCGCCGTCAGGAACCGGACCGAGCTGAGCGTGAGGGGTTCCGTCCCGCGCAGCCCGAACGCGATCGCCAGATAGGTGGTTCCCCAGACGAGCCAGGTCACGGTGAGCGGAACTGCGGTTCCTCCGAACGCCGGCGACACGGACCTCCCGGCGAGAAGCACACGTCGGCCGCCCATACCGGCCTCCCCCCCCGCCGTGTCCGGCTGTTCAGTCGCTGACCCTGCTGCGGGACTGGTAGAGGAGGTCCTGGTACTCGGGGTGCCGGGCGATCCAGGTCGCGAAGAACGGGCAGGTGGCGAGGACGCGCAGGTTCGCGGCCCGTGCCTCGTCGAGGGCGGTGCGAGCCAGCGCGGACCCGACCCCTCTGCCTTCGAACTCCGGCGAGACCTCGGTGTGCACGAAGGCGACGAGCTCCGTCGTACGGATGTACTGGGCGACGCCCGCGACCGTGGACTCTCCGTCGACACGGGCCTCGTAGCGCTTCGCGTCGGGCACGTCGCGCACTTCCACCGACATGTGGCCTTCTCTCGGGTGCGTTCCCGCTCAGGTCGGCGGGGATTCCGTCAGTCAGGGCATCACCCTAACCCCGTTCGGTTGACGTATCAACTTTATCCCCGACGGCCGCCGATGCCGTGGACGAGTCGACCCGGCCCCCCCTTCCGGCCGCCACGGGCCGGGCCGCGCGATGCTGGGCCTCTGTGTCCGGATCATGCGACGATGCCGGTATGAATCGCCTGGCCGGCTCGCAGTCCCCGTACCTCCTCCAGCACGCCGACAACCCCGTCGACTGGTGGCCCTGGTCGCCGGAGGCGTTCGCGGAGGCCCGGCGGCGGGGGGTGCCGGTGCTGCTCAGCGTGGGGTATTCGAGCTGCCACTGGTGCCAGTGAACTTACACAACCCGGTAGTCCTGCCCTGGGGTGTTGCCAGAAGGTAGTCGCATGGACACATACGATGAGCAGCTGGACGCAAGCATCAACGCTTGGGTAGAGGCCGAGTTGGACGCCTCGCCCGAGTGGGGGCCAGAGAAGTACACCACCATCCGCCAGCTCCTGGAGGACAGCTCACCCGCTGTCGCTGCCGAGTAGTAGCGGCACGGAGCCGTAGAATGCGGCCCGCGCGCACGGCATCACTGGGGCTGGGGCAGTTTTCGTGGTCGCGACTGTGTGAGTCCGGGGTGGTTCAGCCGGGGTCGGGCTTCCCGCAGAGCTAGTCAGCCCGACCGGCAGCGCTCCACCACCCGCAGGCCGTCGCACCGCCTGGCTGAGAGTAACCGCCTCTTTGCGCTGCAACAGACGACACTGCGCTGCGTCTGGCCGGTAGTTTTCCCAAGCTAACTGCCCCTGCGGAGGGGATGGTTGCCATCAAAGAGCCATCTCATTTGGCGAGCCTGCGGCGGGAGATGAGGGGCAGGCGATACTGGTAAAGGCGAGGAAGTGATCAGCCTTACGTTCGTAGCGTCGATGGAGGCGGCGGCAGTCGGCGAGTCAGGCCATGGTGCGTTCCATGGTCCAGCGGTGGCGCGCCAGCCGTTGCGAGGGCTCGGCTCCCTTGCGGGCGATGCCCCGTTCACGTCACCATCGCCGCAGGTGGGTGTAGTCGTAGCCCTTGTCGGCGTGAAGTTTGCCGGGATTACGCCATCGTCGGCTGCGGCGCGAGCGGATGGGCGGGATGCCCTTCACGAGCGGGATCAGGGCCTGGCTGTCGTGCAGGTTGGCCCCGGAGATGCCGACGGATAGGGCACCTGATCGTTCCGCGATCAGGTCGATCTTCGAGCTGTACTTGCCCCGGTCGACAGGGTTCGGGCCTGTCAGGTCCCCCCTTTCAGGGCCTGAATGTTCACCGAGTTGATTGCGCAGCGCGACCAGTCCATCTCGCCTCGGGCGCCGAGTTCGTCAAGAACCAGGCAGTGGAGCTTGGCCTAGACCCTGGCCTTCGACCACTCCGAGATGCCGCCGGCGGACGGTCGCCCAGGACGGGCCGAACGATGCTGAAGGTAACTGCTGCCAGGTACAACCCGACGTAGTTGCGAGGACGATCACGGCCAGCACCTCCCGGTCGCCGTGTCGACGCCCGCTCCCCGGCCCGCGACGGCGCCTCCGGCACCACCCGCTGGAACAGTTCCCACAACTCGTCCGGCACCAGCCGCTCAACGCTCCCCGCCATGACTCACAGACCACCGAGTCCCCCAAATGCGATGACTTCTTAGCATTATAGAAAATTGCCGCATCGGATAGGAAGCGTTTCCTTCAGTGGCTTTCCGCTGAAGCGAACTTGGCTGCAGTGATCGATTTCTGAATGTAACCGTTCATCATCGATCAATCTACCTGTTCAATGACGTTTCGTAGTCAAGTCCAGTAGGCTTTTGGAATGGTCATCGATAGCGGGCTTCCTCTGGATGCGCCCACGCCCCGTCTCGTCCAAGTCACTCCAGGGATGGCGGAGATCCTGCTGTCCCGAACAGTAGTAAATCGTCGCTTGGACTGGGGGCAAGTGGATTTCTTGGCTGATTCAATTATCCGCGGAGAGTGGCAGTTGACACATCAGGGAATTGCCCTCGACGGGCCTCTTGATACTGGATTTCTACTTGACGGACAGCACCGATTAAATGCCGTCATCAAGGCCGGCGTCGCAGTGTGGATTTACGTTTTTGAAGGACTTCCGAGAACGGCCTTTCCTGTCCTGGATACCGGGAAGCGTCGAAGCGGCGTGGACACTCTTTCATCCACCGGTGAGAAGTATCTCCCCGTGCTTTACTCCACCATTCGCCACGTTATTCTGTTTAAAAACATGCCAGATTCCTCATGGAGTGGCAATGGGGCTCGAATCGCGAACGGTCGGATTCTTGCAGCCTATAACGAGGATAGCGGAATGTATCGAGATGCAGTGGTGATGGGTCGTGAGATTTCCAAGCATGTATTTGCTAGTCAAACTGGAATGGCGGTGGGATATTTTGTCACGACTGAGGCGGCCCCTGCAGTGAAGGCGGAAAGTTGGATTGACGGACTAACCTCAGGTGCAAATCTTGAAGTTGGAGATCCGCGGCTTGCTCTGACCAAGGTCCCTCATATGAAGAAGAGGGGTGCCAAGCGTCGATATACCATGCGTGAGCAAGTGGCAATTTACATTAAAGCGTGGAATGCGTGGGTTCAGGAAGAGAAGGTCGAGAAACTGAATTTCAAGAAGACAGAGAACATGCCGATGCCCGTAGAAGAGAAGTTCGACCGATGAATCGATGGCGCGCACACTAAGGTAGGCCAGCGCTGCTGCGGAATAGTGCGTCCCCTGACTCGTTCATTACGACTACAGGTCTACTTAGAGACTTGGCCAGACGTTCAATGAAAGCGCGTGACAAAAATGCGCTACCGTCTGTCGGGTGTCGTGCAGTAATACTCACCTCAGCATTTCCCCATGAGGACTTAGTTACCCGCCATCCGATTTTCGTAAATGATGCCAGGATGAACTCGTCTTCGCTGATGCGCCGGCTGCGCGACAGCTTTTCCTCTGCTTGATTCACTTCCCCTTCTAGGCTCACTCCACGATATTCTAGTTTTCGAACCAGCAGTAGAATTTCCTCAAGCATCTCCGCTTCGGACCGTTCAGCTGGATTTCGCACACCTTCTGGGAGGGGCACTTTTTGGGCTTCCTGGAGGGCACTTTCCAATTCGGGCCAACTTCGCGTGAATGATCGATCAAGGCGATCCTCCGAAACCGTTCGCCCGGATGATGCCTTGTTCAGGTCGCCAATGAGCTTCCGGACGTCTTGCCGATTTCCCCCTACGGTTGCCTGGAACTTGGATAGCGGTCCGGTTAGATCTGTAATCTTCATACCGATGAGGAACGGGGTGACATGTGCAATCTCAAATTGTTTTGCAAGTGCCCCTGCTTCGAAGTTGATCCACGTCGATGCCTTGTTCTCGGGAGTCACGCAAATAATCCCGAAATCCGTTGTGGCAAGTTCGTGGGCGAGCTCATCCATCCCCCTACCGCCCTTGGCGATGTCTTGACTTGAGACCCATGGATCAATCTCTTGGATAACATCCGGAATCCAGTGCTTGAGAGTTTCGGCAACTTTTCTGGAGCGCTCTCCGGACCAACTCAAGAACACTTTCATGAGGGAGCTCTTCTCTTCAGCAACTCACTGTCAAAGGGTCAAGTTGTCATGGGCGTCGGTTTGATTTCAGCAGTTCCTCTTGCTCGACTTTGAGCGTGATGTAAGATTCGCGCACGTACGATAGAAAACCGCTTCCCGGGTGACGGATCAACGTAGAATCGTTAACGGCAACGGTTTCCCAGTCGGCCAATAGGGCATCGTAGGTAGCTGCATGAGCGCAGAAGTCAAGTACCACTGACGGCATCTCTCTTTCAATAATGAGATCTCCGCGAGTGGTGACGATTTCTCTTATCTGTTGGGCCCTTGGGGCGAATACCGTCTTAACCCACACGTGCCAACGCGTCGACACCGACTCGGTCAGCGAGCGCTCTGGCGGTTCTTCCGGATCGAGTGGAAAGTATGTGCTGCGATATTCTCTCCATGCTCTTTCGTTAGTTTCCGCCAAAACGAGAAGCGGGCCGTATAGGTCTTTTAGCTGGCTGCTAACCCAATTGATCCGTTCTTTTCTGAGAGATCTGCGAACTTCACCTCGGTGATTCATCCAGAAGACCATGATCGCGATTGCGACACCGGCTCCAGCTGTCACGATTGATGCGTACATCCCTGTCCTCCATGGTGTGGTCCGCAAGGTATCCAGGTGAAGTCGACACTAAACCTTGCCATCAATAGAAGTATTGTAATTTTATCTGCATTTCTGGGTTTGGTGGGATTGATTACCATGGCCGATGGTCAATTTATTCCAAGCGGCTGTCAGGATATGAAATGCCCAGATTTCTGTTGCCCATAGACCTCTCACCGGCCGCGTTGCTGGTGGCCCTCATGTGCCGTGCGGTGCTCCCTGGTGCAGCGCCTGTGCTGTCCGGCCGCAGTAGACCGTCGGAGGGTACGTTCGTGTGCTGGTGGAGCTCGTCCAGATCATGGCTGCCGCGCATGCGACGTCCTTGCCGAGCGCCCACGATTGTCTTGCTGCTTCCTGCAGTGATGCCTTCGGCCGTCATCTGGGATGCGCAAGTACGTGATCAGGGAGGCTGCGTAGGAATGAAGGTGGGTAATCTCGTCCGGTGGTGCGAGGCCGATGATCTCACTCTGAAAGTCAAGGTCGCTCGCACATGTCTTTACCCTCAAAGAGGCACGCTCCATGACTATGGGCGCTTCGACGTGTACAGCCCGGGAACTCCCATGAGCAGGGTGGAGTCTGCAAGAAGCCTGTCGAGGGCGGCCTGAGCCTCAGGGGCTGGCGGACGCAGGGGAGGGGCGTCGTCCGGGATTGCATAGGTGATCAGTACCGTGATCACCACGGTCCGGTCCGCCGTCAGTCACGGCACCACCCTGAGGCGAGAAGCACCGATGCAGACGTGAGCTCTTTCCCCCTTCAGGTGGTTCCGAGGCCGACAGTGACGGGGAACGGAGCGGCAGTCTTGATGGCGCCGGTGAACATCTCGCCGTCCCTGTATGCCTTGGTGGCGGGATCGAGAACGTAGGTGTAGACGATCGGAACGCCAGTGGCGGACTGCTCGACCCGCCAGTAGAAGGGGATGCCCGCCTTGGCGTACTGGTCCACCTTCACGATCCGGTCTGTGGTCTCCGAGCCGGGCGACACCACCTCGACGACCAGGAGCACGTGCTCGGGTCGGGTGGGCGTGAGGTCGATGGTTTCTGCCCGGTAGACGACGACGTCAGGGCGGCGGTTGGTGAGGGGAACGTCCTGTAGACGGACGTCGAAGTCCGTGTCCGCGTTCCAGTCCGGGCCCGCGGCGGTGTCCAGGGCGTTGGCCAGGATGCGGGCCAGCCGGTTGTGGCGCTTGGAGGCGCTCGGGCTCACGACGACCATCCCGTCCACGATCTCGATGCCGGCGCACTGCTCCTCGGACCAGGAGTCGTACTGCTCCGCGCTGATCTGCGTGTGCATCCACGCGGGCGCCACCATCTCGGCGGTCATGGTGTACCTCCTTCGAGAGGCCTCGGCAGGTCCGGCGCTGCTGCGCCAAGCCTACTGTTCCGAGGTGCCGGGCTGCCCGACTCGGAAAGGAAGGAGCCGCCCACCACGTCATGGCGCATAAGGGCAATTCGGCTAAGTGAGGCGGGCTCGTCAGTGTTTCACCGGTCGCGGGAGGCGCTGTGAGAGGCTGGGCCGTATGAACCGGCTAGCTGGTGTGACCTCGCCTTATCTGCTTCAGCACGCTGACAATCCGGTCGACTGGTGGCCGTGGGGACCTGAGGCGTTCGAGGAAGCAAAGCGGCGCGATGTACCCGTTCTGCTGTCGGTCGGCTACTCCGCGTGCCACTGGTGCCATGTGATGGCGGCCGAGAGCTTCGAGGACCTCACCACCGCCAAGTACATGAACGCCCACTTCGTCAACATCAAGGTCGACCGCGAGGAGCGGCCCGATGTCGACGCCGTCTACATGGAGGCCGTGCAGGCCGCCACCGGGCAGGGTGGGTGGCCCATGACCGTGTTTCTCGACGGGGACGGCGCGCCCTTCTACTTCGGTACGTACTTCCCGCCCGAGCCCCGGCACGGCATGGCGTCCTTCCCGCAGGTGCTCGAAGGGGTCAGCTCCGCTTGGACCGGCCGGCGTGAGGAGGTGGCCGAGGTGGCCGCGCGGATCGTCGGGGAGCTGGCCGGGCGGTCGCTCGCGCAGAGCGGGGACGGGGCGCCCGGGGAGGGGGAGCTGGCGCAGGCGCTGCTGGGGCTGACCCGGGAGTACGACGCGCAGCGGGGCGGGTTCGGCGGGGCGCCGAAGTTCCCGCCGGCGATGGTGGTGGAGTTCCTGCTGCGGCACCACGCCCGTACCGGTTCCGAGGGCGCGCTCCAGATGGCGACGGACACCTGCGAGGCGATGGCGCGCGGCGGGATCTACGACCAGCTCGGCGGGGGGTTCGCGCGCTACTCCGTGGACCGGGAGTGGGTCGTGCCCCACTTCGAGAAGATGCTGTACGACAACGCCCTGCTGTGCCGGGTGTACGCACACGTCTGGCGGGCCACCGGCTCCGAGCTGGCCCGGCGGGTCGCCGTCGAGACGGCCGACTTCATGGTCCGTGAACTGCGCACCGCCGAGGGCGGGTTCGCCTCCGCGCTGGACGCGGACAGCGCGGACGGCAGCGGGAAGCATGTGGAGGGCGCGTTCTACGTCTGGACGCCCGGCCAACTGCGGGAGGTGCTGGGGGAGTCCGACGCCGAGTTCGCCGCCCAGTACTACGGGGTGACGGAGGAGGGCACCTTCGAGGAGGGTGCCTCCGTGCTGCAACTGCCCTTCGGTGAGGGCGTGGTGGACGCCGCGCGCGTGGAGTCCGTACGGGAACGGCTCCTCGCCGCCCGTGCGGAGCGCCGGGAGCGCCCGGGGCGCGACGACAAGGTCGTGGCCGCCTGGAACGGGCTGGCCGTCGCCGCGCTGGCCGAGACCGGCGCGTACTTCGACCGGCCCGATCTGGTGGAGCGGGCGACCGAGGCCGCCGATCTGCTGGTGCGTGTCCACCTGGACGACGCGGCGCGGCTGGCCCGTACCTCGAAGGACGGCCGGGTCGGTGCCAACGCCGGGGTGCTGGAGGACTACGCGGATGTGGCGGAGGGGTTCCTCGCGCTCGCCGGGGTCACCGGGGAAGGCGTCTGGCTGGAATTCGCCGGATTCCTCCTGGACATTGTCCTCGACCGGTTCGTGGCGGAGGGCGGCGCGCTGTACGACACCGCCGACGACGCGGAACCGTTGATCCGCCGGCCCCAGGACCCGACGGACAACGCCACCCCGTCCGGCTGGACCGCCGCCGCCGGGGCGCTGCTCTCGTACGCCGCACACACCGGATCCGAGCGTCATCGGAGCGCGGCGGAGGCGGCGTTGGGGGTCGTGAAGGCGCTCGGGCCGCGGGTGCCGCGCTTCATCGGCTGGGGGCTCGCGGTCGCCGAGGCGGCCCTCGACGGGCCCCGGGAGATCGCGATCCTCGGGGAGGGCGGGGAGGGGGAGGGCGGAGAAGGGACCGCCGCCCTGCACCGGGCGGGGACCGCCGCCCTGCACCGGGCGGCCCTGCTGGCCACCGCGCCCGGCGCCGTCGTCGCGGTCGGTGCGCCGGGGAGCGACGAGTTCCCGCTGCTGGCGGACCGCCCGCTGGTCGGCGGGCGCGCCACCGCGTACGTGTGCCGGCGCTTCGTGTGCGCCGCCCCGACGACCGAACTCGAACACCTGAAGGGTGAATTGGGCGTGTTCGAGTAGACGGTGGCTGATTTCTGACCCGTGGTGAATGGGCCCGAAACGCAGCATTCACCCAATCGGCCCTCCTGTCGTCACAGGTCCCCCTTATTGTCTTCACAGCAGACGCAACAAGTGCGCGTGGGGGACATGCGTACTGGGGGACGACGGGTGCGCCGGCGGCCAGGGGGGCCTTGCCGCGGCCACCCAGGCCGAGGGGGGCCGTGTGGTCACGTCCGTGTTCATAGCCGCGTTCATCGCCGCCGTTTCACTGGCGCTGTTCTGGATGGCCGCGTTCACCCTGTGGTGGCAGATGCACGCCTGGCGTACGCCGGAGACGCTGGCCGCCACCCGGTTCGACCCGCCCGACGGCGGCAGGGCGGGCTCGTTCTCGCTGCTCCTGCCCGCCCGCCACGAGCAGGCCGTGCTGGAGCACACCATCGAACGGCTGCTGGAATCCAGCCACGCCGACTTCGAGATCATCGTCATCGTCGGACACGACGACCCGGAGACCGCCGCGGTCGCCGAGCGGGCCGCCGCCCGGGACCCCGGCCGGGTCCGGGTCGTCGTCGACACCCACGAGGCCAAGAACAAACCCAAGGCGCTCAACACCGCGCTGCCGTACTGCTCCGGTGAGGTCGTCGGGGTCTTCGACGCCGAGGACCAGGTCCACCCCGAGCTGCTGACCCATGTCGACCACGCCTTCCGCTCCACCGGCGCCGATGTCGTCCAGGGCGGGGTGCAGCTCATCAACTTCCATTCGAGCTGGTACAGCCTGCGCAACTGCCTGGAGTACTTCTTCTGGTTCCGCAGCAGGCTCCATCTGCACGCCCAGAAGGGGTTCATCCCGCTCGGCGGCAACACCGTCTTCGTACGGACCGACGTACTGCGCGAGGCGGGCGGCTGGGACCAGAACTGCCTGGCCGAGGACTGCGACCTCGGGGTGCGGCTCTCCAGCGTCGGCAAGAAGGTCGTCGTCGCGTACGACTCCGACATGGTCACCCGCGAGGAGACCCCCGGTTCGCTGATGTCGCTGCTCAAGCAGCGCACCCGCTGGAACCAGGGCTTCCTCCAGGTCTACCGCAAGGGCGACTGGCGCCAACTGCCCACGTCCGGGCAGCGGTTACTCGCCCGCTACACCCTCATGACCCCGTTCTTCCAGGCGTTCACCGGACTCGTCATCCCGCTCAACGTCTGTGTGGCGCTCTTCCTCGACGTGCCGGTCACGGTCGCGTTCGTGACCTTCCTGCCGCTCGTCACCGCCCTGGTGACCTTCGTCTTCGAGATCGTCGGACTCCATGACTTCGGTGAGCAGTACGGACTGCGGATCCGTCTCACGCACTATCTGAAGCTCATCGCGGGCGGCCCCTTCTACCAGGTCATGCTGGCCGGCGCGGCGATCCGCGCGGTCTGGCGCGACCGGCGGGGACGCGACGACTGGGAGCTGACCAGCCATGTCGGCGCGCATCTGACCCGAGAGGACGTCCACGCGTGACCTCCACCCTTCCCTCGGTGACGACGGAGAAGACCACGGCGACGACGACGGCCGTCGCGGACACGGTGACGGCCGTCGCGGTGACGGGGACGGAACCGAGACCGGTCGTCCCCACGGAGGGCGGGCCCGCCCCGAGAACCCCCGCCGTACCCGGCGCGGGACCGCGGCCCGTCGTACGCTTCCGGCGCTCCCGCTCCGATCTGGTCCTCTGCGGCGTCCTCCTCGTCGCGATCCTGCTCGTCCAGGGCTGGAACATCCAGCACTACCCCACCCTCAGCGACGACGAGGGCACCTATCTCGCCCAGGCCTGGGCCGTCCAGGAGGGCAAGGGCCTCGCCCACTACACGTACTGGTACGACCATCCGCCGCTCGGCTGGATACAGATCGCCTTCCTGACCTGGCTGCCCTCCCTCTTCTCGCCCGAGGCCATGACGGTCGCGCCCATGCGCTGCGCGATGCTGCTGGTCAGCGCGGTGAGCGCGGTCCTCCTGTATGTGCTGGCGCGGCGGCTGTGGCTGCCGCGCTGGGCGGCCGGGCTCGCGATGGTCCTCTTCGGGCTCTCCCCGCTCGCCGTGGTGCTCCAGCGGGAGATCTTCCTCGACAACATCGCCGTGATGTGGATCCTGCTGGCGTTCTGCCTCGCCGCCTCGCCGAGCCGCCATCTCTGGCACCACTTCGCCGCCGGTCTGGCCGCCGCGATCGGCGTGCTCACCAAGGAGACCATGCTCGTGGTGCTGCCCGCGCTGCTGGTCACGATGTGGCGCCACAGCCACCGCGACACCCGTAAGTTCGCGGTCACCGGAGCCGTCACCGCCTGCGTGCTGACCGGCCTCTCGTACCCCCTCTTCGCCCTGCTCAAAGGCGAGTTGCTGCCCGGCGGCGGCCATGTCTCGCTCTGGGACGGCATCACGTACCAGATGAGCCGGCCGGGCTCCGGTTTCGTCCTCGACCCGGGCAGCGGCTCCTACGGTGTGCTCCAGTCCTGGCTGTACTACGACCGGATCCTGCCCCTGGGCGGTATCGCGGGCGCGCTGCTGCTCGTCCTCACCCTGCGCTGGTCGGTCACCGCGCGGGCGCTGGCCGGGCCCGCCCTCGCCGTCGTGATCCTGACCGCCGTCGCCCTGCGCCCGTCCGGCTATCTGCCCGCGATGTACGTCATCCAGGGGCTGCCGTTCCTGGCGCTGGTGCTGGCGGGCGGCGCGGCGAGCGTCACCCACGCCGTACTGCGCAAGGGGCGCCGCCCCGAACAGAGCCGTACCGTGACGGGCCTGCGGTGGACCGCGCTGGCCGCGCTGGCGGCGACCGCCGCCGTACTCGTCGTACCGCGCTGGTACGACGGCAACCGCACCGCCCTGACCGCCGACGCCAACGCCCCCTACCGGGCCGCCGCCTCCTGGATGGCCCGGGAGGTGCCCGACCCGTCCCGCGCCCGGGTACTGGTGGACGACGCGCTCTGGCTCGACCTGGTGCACGCGGGGTACGAACCGGGCCTCGGCGCCATCTGGTTCTACAAGGCCGACCTCGACCCGGCCGTGACGAGGACGATGCCCGGCGGCTGGCGCGACCTGGACTACGTCGTCGCCTCCCCGACCGTACGGCGCGACGCGCGCGACCTGCCCAACGTGCGCGACGCGCTGGCCCGTTCGACGTCCGTGGCCTCCTTCGGCGAGGGCGAGGACCGTATCGAGATCCGGCGGATCGACGGGACCTCCACACCGGACGACCGGTCCTCCGCCGCACCGCGGGGCACCCGCACGGAAGGCGACGAGCGATGACCATTCCTCCGCCCACCGGGGCCGGGGAGCCGGGCCCCCTCGGACGCCGTGAACTCGGCGACCCCGCGCTCGAAGCGAGGGCCGTCGCCGAACCCGGCGCCGTCACCGTCGTCATCCCGACCTTCAACGAAGCAGAGAACGTACGGGAGTTGCTGCGCCAGCTCACCGACGCCGTCCCCGCCAGGCTGCCCTGCGAAGTGCTCTTCGTCGACGACTCGACCGACGACACCCCCGCCGTCATCGCCTCCGCCGCGCAGGACTGCCCCTTCCCCGTCGGTGTCCTCCACCGCGACACCCCCGAGGGCGGGCTCGGCGGCGCCGTCGTCGAAGGGCTCAGGGCCGCCGGGTCCGACTGGATCGTCGTCATGGACGCCGACCTCCAGCACCCGCCCGCGCTCGTCCCCGACCTCGTCGCCGCCGGCGAGCGCGGATCCGCCGACCTCGTCGTCGCCAGCCGCTACATCGACGGCGGCAGCCGTGCCGGGCTCGCGGGCGGCTACCGCGTCGCCGTCTCGCGCGCGGCGACCTGGCTCACCAAGGGCCTCTTCCCCGGCCGGCTGCGCGGCATCAGCGACCCGATGAGCGGCTTCTTCGCGATCCGGCGCTCCGCCGTCACCCCGGAGACGCTGCGCCCGCTCGGCTACAAGATCCTGCTGGAACTGGCGGTACGGTGCCGCCCCGAGCAGCCCACCGAGGTGCCGTTCGTCTTCCGCGACCGGTTCGCGGGCGAGTCCAAGTCGACGGCCAGGGAGGGCCTGCGCTTCCTTCGCCACCTCGTGGAACTGCGTACGGCCTCCCCGTTCGCCCGGATGGCCGCCTTCGGACTGATCGGGCTGACCGGCTTCGTACCGAACCTGCTGGCGCTGTACGGGCTGACGGCGGCCGGGGTGCACTATCTGCCGGCCGAGGTGGTGGCCAACCAGTTCGGGGTGGCCTGGAACTTCGTCCTCATCGAGACGCTGCTCTTCCGCAGCCGGCGCGGACACCGCCACTGGGCGGACCGGGTGGGCCGGTTCGCGCTGCTCGCCAACGCCGATCTGCTGCTGCGGATCCCGCTGATCGCGCTGTTCGTGTCGCGGTTCGGGATGGGGGCGCTGACGGCGACGGCGTGCGCGCTGCTCGCCACGTTCGTGGTGCGGTTCGTGGGGACGGAGGCGCTGGTGTACCTGCCGAAGCGCGCCGCCGGGCGGCAGCGCGTCCGCCGGGGCGGCGGTGCGGTACGGCCGGGGGCGGACGGTCCCGTGGCGGCGTCGGGCAGGATCAGGGACCTGGAGACGGAGGCGGGACGATGAGCGTGTTCCGCGGGCGGGGTGCCCTTCGCGCGTCGCGCCGTACCGCGCTCCTCGCGGTCACCGCGCTCACCGCCGGGCTGCTGCTGAGCACCCAGCAGCCCGCGGCGGCCGGGGCCAACCTCGTCAGGAACCCCGGCTTCGAGACACCGGGCACCGGCGGCGCCGGGGACCTGCCGTACTGCTGGGAGCGGTCCGGCTGGGGCGACAACGACTTCTCCTTCACCACCGTCGACGACGCCCGCTCCGGTACGAAGGCGCTCAAGGTCGAGCTGACCCGCCGCGCCGACGGCGACCGCAAGGCGCTCATCACGGAGTCCGCCGCCTGTGCGCCCGACGTCCTGCCGGACCGGCAGTACGACCTGTCCGTCTGGTACAAGTCGACGACGCCGGACGTCGCGCTCACCCTCTTCCGGCACGACACCACCGCCGGCTGGCAGTACTGGACCGACCTCAAGACCCTGGAGCTGAGCCCCGGTTACCGGCGCGCCGAGGTCCGCACGCCCGTCGTCCCGCCCGGCACCGACCGGATCACCTGGGGCGTCTCCGTGTACGGCACGGGCAGTGTGACCACCGACGACTACGGCATGGAGGAGGTCGCCCCGCCGCCCGTCGCACCCGGGTGCACCGGGACGCCGCAGGAGTGCGCCGACGGCAGGTGGGAGGTCCTGCCGACCGAGAACCCCGTACGGTCCATGCACTCGGTCGTCCTGCACAACGGCAAGGTGCTGCTGATCGCGGGCTCGGGCAACGACGTCGACAGCTTCGAGGCGGGGACCTTCACCTCCGCGGTGTACGACCCCGCGGACGGCTCGTACCGTACGATCCCCACGCCCGACGACATGTTCTGCTCCGGCCATGTCCAGCTCTCCGACGGGCGCGTGCTCGTCATGAGCGGCAACAAGGGCTATCCGTCGGCGGACGGCACGGTCGGCTACCAGGGGTACAAGGACAGCTACGTCTTCGACCCGGCGACCGAGACGTACAGCAGGACCAACGACATGAACGACGGGCACTGGTACCCGTCGGCCACCCTCATGGGCAACGGCGACGTGCTCTCCTTCGGCGGGCTCCGCGAGGACTCCAGCGGCTCCGTGACCGCCGAGCGGTGGTCGGCCGCGGCGCAGCGGTGGCTGCCCACCTGGCAGGTCAACCAGACCTGGTCGTACTGGGGCCTCTACCCGTCGATGATCCTGATGCAGGACGGCCGCCTCTTCTACTCGGGCAGCCATGTCTTCGGCAACGGCACCCCGGGCACCGGCTCCTCCGTCTACGACTACGACGCCAACACCGTGACCGACGTACCCGGGCTCCGGAACAAGGACGAGCGCGACCAGTCGGCGAGCGTGCTGCTGCCGCCCGCCCAGGACCAGCGGGTGCTGACGATCGGCGGCGGCAACATCGACTCCAACCCGGAGGCGGGCCGGCTCACGGACCTCATCGACCTCAAGGACCCGAACCCCCGCTACACGGCGGGTCCGCCGCTCCCGCAGGGCACGGTGGACCTCGGGGCGGGCCCGCAGCCGCAGACCGGGGCGCAGGGCAAGATGTACGGCTCGGCGGTGCTGCTGCCGGACGGCAAGGTGCTGGAGACGGGCGGCGCGCTGCACAACCGGGCCAACCCGGTGTACGAGTCGTCGCTCTTCGACCCGGCGACGGACACCTTCGACCCGGTGGCGCCCGACCCGCAGGCGCGCGGCTACCACTCCTCGGCGTTCCTGCTGCCGGACGGCCGCGTGATGACGACGGGCGACAACCCGGGCAACGGCACCTGGAACCATCAGGTGTCGCTCTACACCCCGCCGTACCTCCTGCGGGGCGCACGGCCCCGGATCACCTCGCTGATCGACAACCGGTGGCTGTACGGCGACACGCAGCGCATCACGGTCGACCGGCCGATCGCCAAGGCGGAACTGATCCGCCCGGCGGCGGTGACCCACTCGTCCGACCCGAACCAGCGCTTCGTGGACCTGCCGCTCTCCGTGGACGGGAAGAACGTCGACCTGAACGTCACGAGCAACCCCAACCTGGCGCCTCCGGGCTGGTACATGCTCTTCGCGGTCGACGCCGCGGGCATCCCCTCGGTGGCCGAATGGGTCCACCTCGGCGGCCCGCCCGCACTGGCGGCGCAGGCCGAGCGGTCGGCCCATGTCCACGACTTCGCGGACGAGTTGGAGAAGCCCGCGCGGCAACCCCGCAGCCCCAGGACCTCGGCGCCGGTGAGCCCGCAGGTGGCGGGGTGCGACCGGCACTACGGATCGGCGAACGTCTGCGTACCGACGGTCTTCCCGGAGACGGTCACGGGTGCCGGTGCCGGTGCCGGTGCCGGTGCGGGTACGGGTGCGCGTGCGGGTGCGGGTGCGCGTGCGGGCCGTGAGGTGACGGAGGCGCGGTGCGCCTGGCTCGCGGCCAACGACTACGGCCGGCTGAAGGTCAACGGCAAGGACGACCCGCTCCGGCTGGACCCGGACAGGGACGGCGTCGCCTGCGGAAAGGGCGACCTGAAGGCGCGGTGATCCGGCGGCGGGGAGACGGATATTCGCTTGGGCGGGCGCGCGACGCCGTGTTACTCCTGGCGGGTTCCGCAGATCGACCGTACGAAAACCCGAAGGGCGGGCCGGCGTGGTGCTCGGAAACCTGGTGAAACTGAGGGCCATGGAGCCGTCGGACGCCGAGGCGCTGTGGCGGTGGAACCACGACCCCGAGGTCATGCGCTGGATGAGCGACGGTTACGCGCAATCGCAGGCCCAGGTCAGGAAGAGCATGGAGGAGCGCCCGCGCAACGCGTACGGCGACGTGCTGTACGGCGTCGAGACACTGGACGGCGCCACGCTCGTCGGCCTGGTCCGGCTGCGCGACACCGAGCCGGAGACCGGCTGTGCCGAACTGGACATCTACCTCGGGGAGAAGGAGTACTGGGGGCGCGGTTACGCCACCGACGCGATGCGGACGATCTGCCGGTACGGCTTCGAGAAGATGCGGCTGCACAAGATCACGCTGACGGTCGTCACCGAGAACCACGCGGCCCACCACGTCTACCGGAAGGTCGGCTTCGTGGAGGAGGGCAGGCTCCGCCAGGTCTTCCGGCGCGACGGACGGTGGTACGACATGTTCACGATGGGCCTGCTGGAAGGCGAGTTGCGCGACTGACCGTCAGGGAGCCCGTGGGGCCGGGCGGGCGCCGGGACTTCATCGGGATGTCAGAGGTCCGTCCTATCATCGGTTCCGAGTGTTCCCGGTCACAGCTCTAGGCTGCGACCGTGGTCGGCGGCGCGAGGGGGGCGTTGATGTTCGACGTGGAATCGGGGGCCCGGTCCGAAGGGCCGGGCGTACGGGGGATGGCGCGGCTGGCGCGGGGGCTGCCGTCCGGTGTGGAGGTGTTCCATCTCCGGCCCGACGGCCGGGTGCTCCTCGCGGATCAGCAGGGGGCCCGGGAGCTGGGGCCGAGCGAGGAGTTTCTGCGGTTCATCGACGAGGGGCAGTTCGCCCACTATCTCGTCGGGGACGCGAGGACGTCCCCCGAGCGGCCGTCGAACGCGACGTTCAAGCTCGGGGTCGTCGGGCCGCGCAGCGCGTTCACCCCGCACGCGCACGGCGGGGAGCACATCGTGCTGAGCCTCGGGCACGCGTCCTGCGGTCTGTACGACCCGGCGCGGCGCCGGGTCGCCGACGTACGGCTGTTCCCCGGGGCGATGATCCGGATACCCGAGATGATGCCGCACTCCTTCGCCAACCGGGGGTCGGAGCCGCTCAACATCCTCGCCGCCAACACCGGTTTCGGCATCGACCACGAGGACTACGCGATCACCGCGGACGAGGCCGAGCGGCGCGACGCGCAGGCGGATCCGGCTGCCGGTTCCGGTGCCGGGGCGGAAGCCGACGCGGCGCCGGCGCAGGTCGGTCCTGGCCCGTCCGCGGGGGGCGGTCAGGTCTCCACCGTGGACCGGGCCCCGACCGTCGCCCAGGTGGCCACCGACTACGGGAGCCTCGCCGCCGCCCTGCGCGAGATCGAGCGCCTTCAGCGCGCCGGAGGGATCGGCGCCGTCGGCGCGCGCGAGCGGATCGCCGCCGTGCTGCGGCGGGCCGCGGCCGTACTGGAGGGGCCCCGATGATCTGTCCGCACTGTGACCAGAGCCTGCTCCAGCGCGAGCGCACCGGCCGTACGTGTTCCAAGTGCAACCGCCAGTTCGCGCTGGACCCCAGGACCAACACCCTGCGGCTGAGCGATGTCCGGATCCGGCGGATCGTCGCGAAGCTCACCGACGACGGCCGGACCCGGATCACGGTCAACCAGCTCTGGTACGCCCTGACCCGCAAGCAGACCAAGCGGGGCAACGGCCGGGCCGGCGCGGTCGGATGCCTGGCCGCCGGGCTGCCCGTCGCGCTCGTGCTGCTGATCGGCGGGTTGTCCGCCGGCGCCGGGGTGGTCGCGCTCCTCGGCGCCCTGCTCGGCGTCGTCACGACCCTCGTGTACGTCTCGTCCTTCAGACGCGGCCACCGCGCCGTCGAGGCGCACCCCCTCAGCCACTTCCGCTCCACCTCGATGAGCCTGTGGACCTCGGTCTACGGCTCGCTCCCGTCCGGCGTCGTGGACGAGCGGACCTTCCGGCACCCGGAGCCGCCCGCGAGGCCCCGGGCCGTGCTGCTCTGCGCCGACGCGAGCATCGCCGCCTTCCTCGCGGCCAACGGGATACCGAAGAGATACGCGTTGGCCCTCGTCACCCGCGCCGATCAGGTGGCGCCCGGTTCCGTGCCGGTGATCGTGCTGCACGACGCCGATGTGACGGGCTGCCGGTTGGCCGCGGCCACCCGCGCCGCCCTGCCGGGACGGCGCGTCGTGGACGCCGGGCTGCCGCCCCGGGCCGTCATGAACGCGCCGGGCGCCGTGCCCGTACGCGGGCCCAGACCGCCGGCCGGGGCGCTGGCCCCGCTGCGTGCGGGCCGGACGCTCACCGACGCCGAACTGGAGTGGCTGGCCAAGGGGTGGTCGAGCCCGCTCGGCGCGGTGCCGCCCGCCAAGCTGCTCTCCGCCGTCACCCGCGTCGTCGAACGGGTCACGGGGGCGAAGGACGCCGAGGCGGCGAAGGCCGAGGCGGTCGGATTCCTCACCTGGCCCGGCGAGGCCGCCTCATGACGGGCACACCGCGGCCGTTCCCCGCCGACCGGGTTCCCGGTCCGGCCGGGGACCGGCGGGCCGACCGGTTCCTCGACCGGGCCGTGGACGCCGTGCTCGACCGGGCCCTGCTCGCCGCAGTGAGCCGGGCCGGGGAGCCCGCCCGGATCCGGTTCACCGAGCGCCAGCTCTACTACGAGACCTGCCGCGTGCTGCGACCCGTGCGCGCCGTCCCGCGCGTGGTGCCGCTCACCCCGGCCCCGCCCGTACGGTACGAGCGGTTCGAGGAGGCGCTGCGCCGCTCAACGGCGCGGGGAACGCTCCCGGGACTGCTGCCGCCCGTGCCCCCACGGCCCGGGCCGGAGGGGGAACGTACGGGCGCACCGCCACGGCCGCCCGCCGAGCCGGATCTCCACGACTACGGGCTGCCCCGTCTGCTGATCTGCCAGAGCCGGTCCGTGGCACGCATGCTTCTCGCCAACGATGTGCACCTGGAGGCCGCCTGCCCGGTGCTCGCCGCCGCCGATCTGCCCCTCGACCCCCGGCCGGCCGCCGGGCTGGGCCGGGTCGAGGACGCCACCGTGCATGTCCTGCACGACGCGAGCGTGGAGGGCATCGCGCTCACCGCGCGGATACGCGCCGAGCTCCGGGACACGGCCCCCGGGGTGCGGGTCGCCTCGATGGGGCTCGTCCCCCGGCACGCGGTGGCGCTGCGTCTTCTCTCCCGGCGCGGGGACGGCGCGGAAGCGGGGGAGCCGGGGGAGCCGGGGGCGGGGGACGGACCCACGTCGCTCGACGCCCCTCTGCCGTCCGCGCTCCAGGCCCGCGAGCGGGAGTGGCTCGCGCGCGGGCGCTCCGCCGAGGTGGAGTCGGTCCCTCCGGCCCGGCTGCTGCGCACCGTCCTGAGACTGGTGCGCGGACCGAGGACCCCCGACCACTCCGTGTGGACCGGCCTGCGCGAGCTGCGTACGACGGGCTTCATGACCTGGCCGGTGGAGCCGGCCCGGCGACACGAGGACAAGAGACGATGAACCGGCCACGTGAAACCCCGTACCGGGACGAACTCCTCGCCGACGGGAGCGTCCACCGCACCTACGAGTCCGGCCGTGAGGAGTGGCGGCGGCGCGAGGGCGCCACCCGTGTGCGCTGGCACGACAACCAGGGCGCCTCCGGCCTCGACGAACTCCTCGGCGACCGGATCATCAAGCGCCGCTACGAGGACGGCACGGTCACCTACGGCCGGGACATCGGCTACGGCCGGACGGTCTGGGGCCAGGGCGAGTCCGTGATGGTCAACAGGACCTCCTTCGGCGGCCGGATGGGCGTCGTCCTGGGCGGCGTCGGGCTGGCGGCCCTCACGGTCACGGCCGCGCAGTTCCCGCCGGTCAGCCTCACTGCCGAGGAGGAGGAGGCGCTGCGGCAACAGCAGCAGGCGGCGGGCCAGGGCTCCTCCGGCGGCGGTGACGCGGGCGGCGGCGACGGCGGTGGCGACACCGGCGGCGGCGACGGCGGTGACTGGGACTCCGGGGACGGCTGGGGCTCCGACGACGGCGGCGGCTGGAGCGACGACGACTTCGGATGACCGGCCCCGGGGCGAGGGCCGGCCTTCCAGGAGACGGCCGTCCCTGCCCGGGGACCACCGTCCGACGTGGAGAGAAGCGAGACGAGAGGAGGGGTGACCATGGCGCGTTTCTGTGCCTGTCTGGCGGCGACCCCCGAACGGGCGCGGTCACACCTCGCCGCCATGGGCGCGGCCGTACGGGACGGGTCCGGCGCGACCGGACCCGGAGCCGCGCTGATCCACGGTGAACCGGGCCACGCCACCGGGCCGTTCACCGCCTGCGGCCGTACCGCCGTGGGCGAGGTCACGCTGCACAACAGGCCGGAGCTGGTCGCCGCGCTCGCCCGTTCCGGCGCGCCCTCCCCGCCCGACTGCCCCGACGGTGAGCTGCTGCTGCGCTGCTGGGCGCGGTTCGGGGCCGCCGGGATCGGGCTGGCGGAAGGCATGTTCGCGCTCGCCGTGCACGACGACGGCGACCTCGTCCTCATCCGCGACCACGTCGGCGCCCGTACGCTCTTCTACGCCCGCGCCGACGGGACCTGGGCCGCCTCCTCCTCCCTGCGCGCCCTGCGCCGCTGGCCCGCGCTCGGCACCGGGCTCGAACTGGCCGCCGTCCGCTCCTTCCTGACCTTCGCCTATCTCCCCGGCGAGGAGACCCTGCTGCGGGGCGTACGCGAAGTCCTCCCCGGCCGCTGTCTGCGCCTGGCCGGCGACGGGACGGTGACGGAGGAGCACTACTGGGAGCCCGAGGAGCGGATCGGCCACGGCTCGGGCGAGGGGTACGAGGGCGGCGACGCGCCCGCCGAGGAGTACGCGCTGCGGCTGCGCGGACTGCTGGAGGAGGCGACGGCCCGCCGGCTGCCGGACGCGGAGGCCGTGGCCGTGCTGCTCTCCGGAGGCGTCGACAGCTCGCTCGTCACCGCCCTCGCCGCCAAGCTGCACGCACACCCGGTCCACACCTACTCGATCAGCTTCGGCGACGAACTCCCCAACGAACTGGGCTACTCGGGTCTGGTCGCCACCCACTGCCGCACCCGCCACCGGGTGCTCAGCGTCTCGGGCGCCGCCGTCGCCGCCCGCCTCGCCGAGGCCGCCGCGCTGCTGGACAGCCCCGTCGGCGACCCGCTCACCGTGCCCAACCTGATGCTCGCCGAGGCCGTGGCGGCGGACGGCCCGCGCGTCGTGCTCAACGGGGAGGGCGGCGACCCCGTCTTCGGCGGCCCCAAGAACCTGCCCATGCTGGTGTACGAGATGCAGCGCGGCGACGGCGCGGGCGGCTCCACCGAGGACGCGGTGGGCGCGGCGGACACCCGCGAGAACGCCTACCTCCGCTCGTACCGCAAGTGCTTCACCGACCTTCCCGACCTGCTCACCGCCGACGCGCTGGATGCCCTCGCCGGGCTGCCGCACCCGGAGCGGTTCATCACCCCGTATCTGCGGCCCGAGCCCAGGGACGGCCGGATGGACCATCTCCTCAACCAGCTCCTGCACTGCAATCTGCGCACCAAAGGCGCCCACCACATCCTCACCAAGGTCGAACGGCTCACCGCCTCCCAGGGCGTCCAGGGCCGCTCCCCGCTCTTCGACCGCCGGGTCGTGGACCACGCGTTCGCCACGCCGCCCCGCTGGAAGCTCAACGGCGACGTCGAGAAGTGGGTGCTCAAGGAGGCCGTACGGGACCTGCTGCCCGCCACGGTCGTGGACCGGCCCAAGAGCGGTATGCGCGTACCGGTGCAGCAGTGGCTCGGCGGCCCGCTGCGCGAACTGGCCGGCGATCTGCTGCTCGGCCGGGAGGCACGCGCCCGGGGGCTGTTCCGGCAGGACACGGTCCGCGCGTGGATGAAGGGGCGGGGCGCGCTGCTGCCCCGGCAGGGCGGCAAGCTCTGGCTCGTGCTCACGCTGGAGCTGTGGCTGCGCGCGTACGACGTGACCTGAACCCCGACGGGCCCGCCCGTCCGGCGGCTTCTCCCGTACGCCGTACGCTCCCGTACGCCGCCTGCTCCCGCACGCCCACCGTTCCGATTCGCACGATGGAGGCACCTTGAAGACCGACGCCGACCTCCCCACGGTGACCTTGACGGACCCCCGGACCGGCCGCGCCCGGGGCAGCTCCCCGGTCGGCCGCGCGCCGCAGGTCGCCGAGGCCGTCGCGGCGGCCCGCCGGGCCTTCGAGAGCTGGCGGGCGCTGACCCCGAGGGAACGCTCCCGGCGCCTCGACCGCCTCGCCGGGCTGATCGAGGAGCACGCGGACGCGTACATCGCCGCCGAACGCGCGGGCACCGGCAAGCCCGCGCACGAGGCGGCGGGAGAGGTGGAGAACGCGGCGGACCTCTTCCGCTTCTACGCCTGGGCGGCGCGCACCCGGTCGGCACCGGCGGCCGGCGGCCATGTCGCGGGCCACGAGAGCTGGGTCCGCTGGGAACCGCTCGGTGTCGTCGGCGTCGTCGTCCCCTGGAACTACCCGCTGATGATGGCCACCTGGCGGTGCGCGCCCGCCCTCGCCGCCGGGAACACGGTGGTCGTGAAGCCGGCCGAGACCACCCCCGACTCCTTGTTGCTGCTCGCCGCACACGCGCGGGAGGCGCTGGGCGAGGCGGTGGCGCAGACCCTCCCCGGCGACCGTGGGACGGGACGGCTGCTGGTGGCGGCGGACGGTGTCGACGCGCTCGCCTTCACCGGGAGCGCGGCGGCGGGCGCCGATGTCACCGCCCGCGCCGGGACGAAGCGCGTCAGCCTGGAGCTGGGCGGCAACAGCCCGGTCCTGGTCCTGCCCGACGCCCCCGACGACACCTGGGCGGAGCTGGCACGGGCGACGACGTACAACGCGGGGCAGAGCTGCGCCGTACCCGCGCGGGTGATCACGCTGCGCGACCACCACGCGTCGGTGGTCGCCCTGCTGACGGCGGCCATGCGCGAACGCGCGGCGGGCCGGGACTTCGGGCCGCTCAACAACGCGGACCAGGCGGCCCGTTACGACCGGATCGTCGGCGCCTCGGCTGCCAAAGCGAGCGCCGAGGGCGAGCTGGTGCTCGGGGCGGGCGAGGAAGGCGGCCACTGGCGTCCGGCGCGCGTCCTCTCGGAGCTGCCCGACGACGATCCGGCGGTGCTGGACGAGGTGTTCGGCCCGCTGCTGACGGTGCAGGCGGCCGACGGCATCGAGGAGGCCGTGGCCCTGGCGAACGGGGTGCCGCAGGCGCTGGCGGCGAGCGTCTGGACCAGCGACCTGGAGACCGGGCTCGCCCTCGCCGGGCGGCTGGACGCGGGCGAGACCTGGCTCAACTGCCACCTCGTCCAGACGGCGGAGCTGCCGCACGGCGGCCGGGGCGCCTCCGGCCACGGTACGGATCTCAGCACGCTGGCCCTCCACGAGTACCAGCGGCCGAAGACGGTCACGGCCCGCATCCGGCGGCCGGGGGCCCTCAGGCCGAGCTGACCTCCCCCAGGCCGGCGGTGCTGATCGTGGCGAACGCGCCCCACAGCACCGGTGAGTGCTCGACCGTACGCAGCGCGCGCCACGCCGCCAGCCGCTCCCGCTGCCAGTCGTTGTGGGCCAGGACCGCGTCGTCCCGCTCGTGCGCGGCGTCGATCGCGAGGATCGCGTCCTGGAGCGGGTGCGCCGCCGGCGCCACCCCGGCGAACCGGTGGAAGGCCAGATCGGTGGGGAGCGTCCACCGCCCTGCGGTGACGGTCTCCGCACCGCCGTGCACCATCGCCGTGGCCAGCCCGAGCGCCTCGCCGAACCGCAGGTCCCCGCCGCTCTCACAGGCGATCAGCGCCACCCGGCTGGGGATCGGCCACCGGGCCCGGCCGGAGGCGTACGGCGGGTGCGCGGTGGCCGCCGGGTCTCCCGGGGCCGCCGGGTCCGCAGGGTCTCCCCGGTCGTCCGGGTCCGGGTCCGGGGCCGGTTCCGGCGTTCGAGCGGTGTGCGTCCCCGGCAGCCCGTACGTGCCCAGCAGCAGGTCCTTCGCGGACAGCGGCCGGTGCGCGCGGACCGGCGGGGCGAAGCCCACACTCCGCGCACCGCAGGCCAGATGGAGCTGCGCGTCCTCGCTCTGCCCGGTGGCCGGGGCCGCCGCCGTCACATGGCCGACGTACAGCAGCCGCGAGGCGCCCGCCCGCAGCGTCGCGCCGAGCCACTCCCGGTCCACATCGGTACGGCGGAACGCCTCGACCGGGTCCGCCACTTCGGGCCGCCAGCGCCCCTGGGCCGCATACCCGGCGACCATCCCGGCCACCGGAGCCCGCGCCGTCATCCGGCCCAGCACCGAACCGAGCGCCGAGTCCGCGCGGAACCCGGGCACCCGTGGATCCAGGACGCCGACGACCGGCAGATGACGCGAGCCCGCCCAGGTCCTGGCCGGCCGCCCGGCGGCGTGCACGACGCTCGCCGGGGCCAGCAGACTGAGATCGGCGATCTCCACCAGACGGACGTCCGGGGCGGGCGCGAGCAGTTCCCAGGGCACCTGCGCCACCCGTGGCGACGGCTGGATCCGCAGATGGGGGCGGACACCGCGCCGGTACAGCTCGTGGAGCTGCCGGGCCAGACCGTACGGGAGGAAGGTCCGCGACAGCAGCTCGGCCAGGGCGAGTTCGCTCCGGTACGAGGCGAACGCGCCGCCGGTCAGCGCGTGCGCGGGCCGGGCGGCCCCCGCCTCGGGCAGGGCGTCGTCCAGCGCCGTGATCGCGGCCGTGAGCTGGGCCCGGGGAACGATCCCGATGCCGGTCGCGGAGAGATCGTGCGTCCAGCGCCAGGAGATGTGGAGATCCCCGGCGTCCGCCATGCGCACCAGGGCGGTCGGCCGGTCCACGGAGGCGCTCACCATGTCGGCACCACCCTGGCGGTACGGATCCGGGCGCCGTAACGCGCCTCGGCCTGTGCGAGGTACGCGGCGAGGGCGACCGCTCCGTCAGGGGTGAGGGCGAGCCGGGGCGGTGGCGCGACCGCCAGGCCGGCGCCCGCCGCGACCCCGGCGAGGGCGGCGCCGAGCTGGAAGGCGTCGCCGGGGCCCGCCGGATGGGGAGTGACGGCTTCCATCCGGCCGGGGAACGCCAACGGGTGCAGGAAGTCGGGCGGCCGAAGCGCCGGGGCCCCCGCGTCCCCGGGTTCCTCCGGGGGGCCGTCCGCCGACCCGGCGCCGCCGGGGGGACCGTCCCGCAGCGGGGTCCCCGCGCACCGCGACTCGATCAGCTCCGCCACCAGGTCCGCCGCGCCCGCGCGCACCGCCAGCCGGAACGCCAGCCGCATCGCCGGCTCCGCGAGCGCACGGTGCCACCGCTCCCGCTGAGCGCCGCCGGCCAGCGTGAACCGCACCGCGTCGAGGGCGAGCGCGGCCGGTACGGCCAGCCCCACCGCCCGGCCGAGCAGAGCGGCGCCCGCCGGGCCGGCGGCGCCGGGCGCCGTCGCGGATACCCGGTCCTCCAGCAGCGTGGCGTGGAAGAAGTCCGTCTGGGCGCGCCGCAGCCCGAGCCCGCTCACCGTGAACGCCTCCTGTGCGAGCGCCAGTTGGGTCTCGCTCTCGGCGTACCGACGCCCGGCGTGCAGACCGGCCGCCAGCCGGACGCGTACCTCGGCGGCGGCGATCGGCGCCCCGCACCCCTCGAACCGCGCCAGGCTCCGCCCGTACAGCTCCACCGCGTGGGCCTGGTCCCCGCGCAGCGCGGCCGACAGCCCCAGCAGGTCGAGGCCGAAGGCCGACTGGCGTGCCATTCCGGCCTGTTCGAAGAACTCCTGGCTCGCGGCGAGCAGCGGCTCCGCCTCCGCGATCCGGCCCGAGCGCAGACAGAGCTGCGCCAGGCTCTGCCGTGTCTCGGCGACCCCGGACGGGGTGTCCGACGCCTCGAACGCGGCGATGGCCTGGTGCGCGAAGTCCTCGCCGAGGTCGGACCGTCCGGTGGCGAGATGGACCGCCGAGAGGTTCATCAGCGGGCGCCCGGTCAGCGCGGGACGGTGCCGCAGCACCACGTCGAGGGATTCGACGGCCAGCTCGTGCGCCCTGGACCACTCCTCGCGCTGGATGGTGAGGGCGGTGAGCGCGACCAAGGTGCCGATGAAGAGATCGGCGGTGTCCTCGGGAAGGATCTCGTCCTGCGGGTCGAGCAGTTCCCTGGCCTGCTCCAGGGCGCCCAGCGCCGCGCTCAACTCACCTGTGTTCAGCAGGGCTTGGGAGAGATTGACCAGGGCCGACGCCCGCAGCACCGTGACGGCCGCCGCGACGACGGGGTCCTCGGCCGCGGCGGTCGCCGCCAGACGTTCGCAGAGGCCGAGCGCCTCGTGGAACGAGGCGACGGCGGCCGGGTGGTCGCCCATCCGGTCCGCCGTGCTCGCCCGGTTGACCAGGGCCTGGGTGCGCAGGTCGAGGGTGTCCGGACGGCGGGCGGCGGCCTCGGCCGCCCGGTCGAACCGCGCGAGGGCGAGGGGGAACTCGCCCCGGAGAAAGGCGTCGTTCCCCTCGTCGATGAGCGCGGATATCCCGGATTCCCCCGGTGAGGTGGACGGGGAGGAGCCGTCGGCCGCCATCAGAAGTCCATGTCGTCGGAGGACGCGGCGATCTCCGCCCGCAACGGCGCGCCATGACCGGCCGGGGAACCGTCCCGCGCTCCCGCCAGCCGCGCGCGGGCGAGGTCCCGTATCCGCTCCCGCTCCAGACGCTCCCGCTCCGGGCTCTCCCGCTCCGGGCTCTCCTGCTCCGGGCGCTCCCGGTCCGGATGCTCCCCGCTCCGGCCGTCCCCGGGCCCCGGCCGTACGGGCGGCGGACCGAACCCCGGGAGATAGACGTCGACCGCCATCCCGCTTCCGGGCACGCCCTCCACACCACGCACCCGCGCGTCGCCCAGCCAGGCGTCGGCCACCCGGCGCAGCCCGATGTCCAGCGGACCGGCGACCCCGCTGACGGCGGCGCGGGGTGTCAGCCGCCGGTCCGACGGGGGCGGTCCGGGCGCGGCGACGACCTGCACCAGGACCGTGGTGCGCGCGGCGGCCCGTACGAGCTGCCAGCTCACTGCGCGCTCCGAGGCGTCGACCAGCCCCGGCGGGCACCGCCGCCAGTCGCAGCCGCCCGTCCCGCGCGCGAGCGTCAGCCCGTCCACCGGAGCCCCGAGAGCCCCAGGAGCCCCCGGAGCCCCAGGAGCCCCTGGTGCCCCCGGACCGGCGGTGAGGGCGTAGTCGCCGGGGCGGGGGAGCGGCCGAGCGGCGGCGGGGGGCGGGCCGCCCCGCGCGCGCGCGGGCGGGATCGAACAGGCCGCCCCCGAGCGCCCCCCCCCGCGGGGGGGGGGGGCGCGGGGGGGGGGGGGGGCCGCCCCCCCCCCCGCCCGCCCCCCCCCCCCCCACCGCCCTGTCCGCCGGATCCTCCCGGCCCGCGAAGAGCGGATCGCACTCCTCGGTCAGCTCCGCGATCTCCACGTCGAGCAGCCGCTCGTCCAGCGCCGGGATGGAGTCGATCACCGAGGCGGGCCACCAGCGCGCCGCCCAGTGCGCGTAGGCGAGCCGCCGGGCGCTCTCCGCCAGCGCGGGCCGCGCCGGTTCCGTACCCCCGGCCACGCCGCCGCCGTCGGCCAGGAGCAGCGCGACCCGCTCGCCGTACACCGCCCACACCCACTCCTGGGCGAGGTCGGCGTCGTCCAGCACGGCCACCGGCGGCGCTTCCAACGCCCGTACGCTCCACGTCAGATGTCCGCCCGCCACCTCCAGCACGGCGACGTCCAGGCCCGGACGGCCGTCCAGCACGCTCGGGCCGGTCGCCGGCTCCGTGGTGATGAGGTGCAGGTCCCCGGCGCGGGTGATCCGTACGGTGGCGGCCATCAGACGGTTCCTTCCGGTACGGGACGGGTGCTGAGGGCCTGTCTGACCCGGCCCCGGTGGTCGAGGATCACCGAGCGCGCGACCCCGTCGAGGACGTCCCACAGCTCCGCGAGGCCGTCCAGGGGCGCCTCCCGCACATCGCGCCCGTGCAGCCGTGCCCACAGCCGTCGCAGATACGCCCGCCACGGGGTACGGAGGTCTTCCGCGATCCGCGCGAGAGGTTCCGCCACGGAGTCGCCCTCGGCGCCGGAGAGCGCGAGCCGCCGTGCCTGGAGGACGTACGCCTCGCGCCGCCAGCGGCTGTTGACGGTCCGGTGCGCCCGCGTCGGGGCTTTCGTGGCGGCCTCCTCCTCGCCCAACGGGCGCAGTCCCAGGGCGAGTTCGGTCCCCACCGTGGCGGCGACGCGCAGTGACTCGTCGGTCAGCGCCCAGGGTGCGCAGCTCCGGGCGATCTCGCGGCGCACCAATTCGGGTACGGGGGCGAGCCCGGCCCGGTCGTGCGAGGCGTGCAGCACGCTGAAGACCCGCTCGTGGACCGTACGGTCGAACGGCGGCCCCATCGCCGAGGTCGAGGCGGACCCGCCCAGACCGGGGGCGGCCGGCACCGGACGCGCGGTCAGCCCCAGTTCGCGCGCCGACCCTCCGGGGGCCGCCGGTACGTCCCACAGGGCGCGGCCCGCCGCCGATCCCGCCCTCCCGGCGACCAGGCGCGGCAGCGCCCTACCGGCGTCGCCGCGGTCCGGCTCCGGGCCCGGACAGGCGTCGAGTACGTCCCGTACCGCGTGCGGCTCCGCTTCCGGTGTGGCCGGAACGCGCGGGTGGGTACGGAGCCGGTCCGCCCACGCGCGTTCCAGCGCGGCCGTCAGTTCGCCGTGGTGGTCCGGGTCCGTGACGTACTCCCGCAGCGCCCGTGTCGTACGGCCGCGCGCGGAGCCGTGGACCTCGCGCAGTGTCTCCTCGGCGGTCCGGCGGCCGGTGGCGGCGTCGGGCGGTCCCAGGGTGGCGGCCAGTTCGAAACACCGCTGGAAGTAGAGGTCCTGGGGGTGCCCCTCGGTGAGGCGCAGCTCCCGGCGTACTCGCTTGAGGAGGGCGAACCACGCGGCCGTCGCGCGCAGCGTGTCGCCCGCCGCGTGGACGAGCGTGGCGAGCAGCGCCGCCCCGTCGGCCGTCACCAGTGGCCCCGCGCAACGTGGATGGAGGACCGGGCGGATCACCAGCGGGTCGAGGACGAGCTTCACCGTACGGCTGAGCGGACCGCCCTGCGGGCCGCTGAGCGCGCCGACACCGTCGAGTTCGCGCCACACCTCGTCGAGGACCATCGCCCGTGGCCGGACATCCCGCGCCACTCCCACCCCTGTCGGCATGAGGCCAGGCTAAGCACGGCGCGCGGCCCCGCCAAACCTGGGATCGGTAGGCGGGCGGCTGTTCCTACGGTCCTCGTCACAGCCCTCAGCGGCCCTCGGGGAAAGAAGGACGGACCATCATGAAGAAGCTCATCCGGGCCCTGGCCCTGCTGTTCCTGCTCGGCTCGGTCGGCTACTACCTGTGGAACGGGCTCACCCAGGAGACCGAGGAGGGCTTCGGCTTCCTCGCCTGGGTCGGGCCGCAGATGATCGCGCCGATCATCGCGTGCACGCTGGTGCCCTTCGCGTTCGCCTTCACCGGCGACAGTGTGATGGCGGCGTTCTCCGGCCGTAACAGCGCCGCCTTCCGTGACGGTCTGATCGGCGTCGGGACGGTCACCGGGACCCGGCCCACCGGGATGTCCCTCAACGACCAGCCGGAGCTGCGGATCGACCTGTCGGTGCAGGGCGCGGACGGTGCCACGTTCGCCTCGTACGCCCGGCTCGTCGTCCCGATGACGGACGTCGCCCTGTTCCAGCCGGGCGCCATGCTGCCGGTCCGCTATCTGCCGGGCCGTACGGACAAGGTGGAGATCGACCGCTCCGGCGACACGGCCCAGGCGCAGCACGCGCTGAACGAGGTGCTGGTCCGCCAGGGGCTCACCACCCGCGAGAACCTCCAGATCGCCGAACGCGGGGTGGCCGCCCAGGCGGTGGTGCGCTCCCTGGAGGTGCCGGGGGAGCTGCGCGGCGGCAACCCGCGGCTGGTGATCGGTCTGGGCGTCACCCGCCCCGACGGCACCGGTTTCACCACCGAGGTCGTGAAGTACCTGCCGCCGCGCGCCGTCCAGCACGTCCAGGTGGGCCGGGTGGTGACCGTGCACTATCTGCCGGACAACGAATCCGCCCTGGTCATCGCGTTCCCCGCGAACGCCTGAGCGGCCGGAGGGGCGGTGCTCACAGGCGCAGACCGCCTTCGAGTCCGTCGAGGGCCCGGTGGAGCAGGGCCACCGGGTCGCCCTGGCAGCCGTGTTCGCCCCAGTGGAGGGTGACCTCGCGCAGCGCGCTGAGCACGGCCGAGACGAAGACCCGCAGGTCCAGGTCGTCGGGGTCCCGGCCGGTGCGCTCCGCGAGAACGTCGGCGAGGAGCTTCGCGGTCACCGACATGGTCTCGGTCATCCGTGCCCGGACGGCGGGGACCCCGACCAGCAGCCGTGTCCGCTCGGTCAGCTCCTCCGGCTCGTGGGCCATCGACCTCTCCAGCGCCTCCGCCATCACGGCGCGCAGCGACGCCAGCGGGGACTCACCGGCCGGCCGGTTCCGCAGGGACGACGCGATCGCCGGGTCGTACGCCTCCGTGAGGACGATGTCCTCCTTGGTGGGGAAGTACCGGAAGACCGTGGAGGGGGAGACCTCGGAGGCCTCCGCGATCTGCTCGACGGTCGTCGCCTCGTACCCCTGCTCGGTGATCAGCCGGTAGGTCGCGCGGCGGATCGTCACGCGGGTCCGCAGCTTCTTCCGCTCGCGCAGGGTGAGCTGGGAGAGCTGCTTGTCGAAGGGGGTGTGGGAGATCGCGGCCATGCTCCACATTGTCGTGCATCTGCCACCCCCCGGACCATGTCATGACGCCCACCCGCCAGGTGCCGGGGGTCGTTGCCGTCTTGATTTGTCCGCCTGACGTGTGACGATACGTGGAGGGATGGTGAGCAATCGGTGATCATCAGGCTGGGGTGCCCGGCGGAAACGTCCGGGGACCGCCCGGCGGTGCGCCGAGGGGAGGCCGGACATGGGCGATGCCGTACGGGTGCTGGCCGCGGCCGTGGCGGGGCTGTGCATCGCGGGGTACGTCCTGGCCGGCGAGGCGGCCGTGGTGGGCGTGGTGCTCTGCGCCGTGAGTGTCGGGACATGGCGGGTGGCGGTGGCGTCGCGGCCCGGTGCGCGGCCGCGGCTGCGGTCGCCCGCCTGGCGCGGGGACCGCGACCGCGGCGCGCGGGCCGGTGTGGACCCGGCCGCCCCCTGCTCAGGAGTGCTGCGCGGCGACCAGCGAGATACCGACGAAGTGCACGACGAACGCGGCGAGGGTGAAGGAGTGGAAGACCTCGTGGAAGCCGAACCACCGCGGTGACGGATTCGGCCGCTTGAGCCCGTAGATCACGCCGCCCGCGCTGTACAGCAGACCGCCGACGATCACGAGGACCAGGACGGCGATCCCGCCCGTACGCAGGAAGTCGGGCAGGAAGAAGACCGCGGCCCACCCCATCGCGATGTAGCACGGCGTGTAGAGCCAGCGCGGCGCCCCGACCCAGAAGACCCGGAAGGCGATGCCCGCGGCGGCGGCCGCCCAGACCGCCCACAGCAGGGTCCGGCCCGTCGAGTCCGGCAGCAGCAGCATCGTCAGCGGGGTGTACGTGCCCGCGATGATCAGGAAGATGTTGGCGTGATCGAGCCGGCGCAGCACCGCCTCGCCGCGTGGGCCCCATTCGCCGCGGTGGTAGATCGCGCTGACGCCGAAGAGCAGACAGGCCGTCAGGACGTAGATCGCGCACGCGATCCGGGCGCGGGTCGAACCGGTCAGGGCGATCAGGGCCATGCCGGCGACCACCACGGCCGGGAACATGCCCGCGTGCAGCCAGCCGCGGAGTTTCGGCTTGACCGGGATCGGCAGCGACAGGAGCGTGGCCGGCCCCCCTTCGCTCAACGGGGGGTTCGCGGGCGCGTCGGGCGCGGCAGGAGTCATGGGTTCATGCTACCTACGGTTCCGTAAGTTACGTCCGAGTACGGAGGGTCGGCTCCGTTAATTCCGCCACGGTCCGGGGGCGCCGGCGTCCGGTCGCCTCCCGGCGCCGCGCACGTGGCGCGAGGGTGCCTTTCCGGTGCCGTGCGCACGCCCTCCATGTGTCCCCCGGGTGCTCCCGGAGTGGCGATGCTCACGTGGGCGGCCCTCTGGACAGATGGGCGCATGGACCGGATGATCATATGAGTGCGGTCGGCACCGGATGAGCGGCTACGAAGCATCCGGGTCGCAGCCCCCAAGGGGCAGACAACCTCAAAACCCCTCACCAAGGAGCGATCGTGGCGCGCGACAACGCGGCTCCCAGCACCTCCGGCTTTTCCGGCACCACCCCCGGCACCGCTTCCAGCGCGGTGCCCACCGCTCACCAGGGACTGATCTCCTGGGTGAACGAGATCGCCGCCCTCACCCAGCCGGACAGCGTGGTCTGGTGCGACGGGTCCGAGAGCGAGTACGAGCGCCTGTGCGGGGAGCTCGTCGCCAAGGGCACGTTCAGGAAACTCGACGCGGGGAAGCGGCCCAACTCGTACTACGCCGCCTCGGACCCCTCCGACGTGGCACGGGTCGAGGACCGGACCTTCATCTGCTCCGAGAAGGAGGAGGACGCGGGCCCGACCAACCACTGGAAGGCCCCCGCCGAGATGCGGGAGATCTTCACGGGGGAGGACGGTGTCTTCCGCGGCTCGATGCGCGGCCGGACGATGTACGTCGTCCCGTTCTGCATGGGCCCCCTCGGCTCGCCGCTCTCCGCGATCGGCGTCGAGATCACCGACTCCGCGTACGTGGCGGCGTCCATGCGCACCATGACCCGCATGGGACAGCCCGTCCTCGACGAACTGGGCGCCGACGGCTTCTTCGTCAAGGCCGTCCACACCCTCGGCGCCCCGCTCGCCGAGGGCGAGGCCGATGTGCCCTGGCCCTGCAACTCCACCAAGTACATCTCGCACTTCCCGGAGTCCCGCGAGATCTGGTCGTACGGTTCCGGCTACGGCGGCAACGCCCTGCTCGGCAAGAAGTGCTACGCCCTGCGCATCGCGTCCGTCATGGCGCGCGACGAGGGCTGGCTCGCCGAGCACATGCTGATCCTCAAGCTGACGCCCCCTCAGGGGCAGCCGAAGTACGTCGCGGCGGCGTTCCCCTCCGCCTGTGGCAAGACCAACCTCGCCATGCTGGAGCCCACCATCTCCGGCTGGACCGTGGAGACCATCGGCGACGACATCGCCTGGATGCGGTTCGGCGAGGACGGCCGGCTGTACGCGATCAACCCGGAGGCGGGCTTCTTCGGCGTCGCGCCCGGCACCGGCGAGCACACCAACGCCAACGCCATGAAGACCATGTGGGGCAACTCGGTCTTCACCAACGTCGCGCTCACCGACGACGGCGACGTCTGGTGGGAGGGCATGACCGAGGAGCCGCCCGCGCACCTCACCGACTGGAAGGGCAACGACTGGACCCCGGAGTCCGGCACGCCCGCCGCCCACCCCAACGCCCGCTTCACCGTCCCCGCGGGACAGTGCCCGATCATCGCGCCCGAGTGGGAGGACCCCAGGGGTGTCCCGATCTCGGCCATCCTCTTCGGCGGCCGTCGCGCCTCCGCCGTGCCGCTGGTCACCGAGTCCTTCGACTGGCAGCACGGTGTCTTCCTCGGAGCCAACGTCGCCTCCGAGAAGACGGCGGCCGCCGAGGGCAAGGTCGGTGAGCTGCGCCGTGACCCGTTCGCCATGCTGCCGTTCTGCGGCTACAACATGGGCGACTACATGGGCCACTGGGTCAAGGTCGGCCAGGACGCCGTGGAGAAGGACGGCGGCGCGAAGCTGCCGAAGATCTACTACGTCAACTGGTTCCGCAAGGACGACAAGGGCTCGTTCGTCTGGCCCGGCTTCGGCGAGAACAGCCGCGTCCTGAAGTGGATCGTGGAGCGCCTGGACGGCAGGGCCGAGGGCGTCGAGACCCCGATCGGCATCCTGCCGACCAAGGAGTCCCTGGACACCGAGGGCCTGGCGCTCTCGGGGGCCGAGCTGGACTTCCTGCTCTCCGTCGACAAGGACGTCTGGCGCGAGGAGGCGGCTCTCGTCCCCGAGCACCTCAACACCTTCGGCGACCACGCGCCCAAGGAGCTGTGGGACGAGTACCACGCCCTGGTCGCGCGCCTGGGCTAGCTCCAGGGCTGAAAAAGCCCGTCAGACCGGCTGGTGCCGGAGTCGTGGCACCCGGTCCGCGCGCCTCCGCGGCCCGCGGACCGGGGCCGTCAGTGAGCGCCGACGAGGCGCTGATCAGGGAGGCTCCGGTCGGGGAGGCTCCCCTCCGGCACCAGCTCCGCCAGCGCGGCCGTGTGCGCGTCCATCCGCTCGGCGGAGAGGATCGCCGCGGCCGTGTCGGCGCGCGCGGCGGCGACGACGAGCGCGCGTCCCGCGAGAGCGAGGGCGCGGCGGTGCAGCGCCGCCGGATCGGCCCCGCTGAGCCCGGCGTGCCGGGCCGGCGGGGTGCCGCGCAGCCTGCCGATCTGGCCGGCGACGGCCTCCGCGGCCTCGTCCAGGCCCAGCTCGTCGGTGACCGCGAGGAGCGCGGCGAGATGACCGGAGAGCTGTATCTTCAGCTCGTCCTCGCGGCTCCGGTGCGGAAAGTCGGCGTCGTCGGCCAGGGCGTGGACCGACTTCGTACGGATGGGCTCGTACATGGGACGGCCTCCTTGCGTGGTCAGGAGACCATCCTACCTTGGAATCAGTCTAAAGTTGAGTGCGTTCCGGTATTCGCCCTACGGCTGGGAGTAACCGTCCAGGAACGTCCCGATCCGCGTCACCGCGTCCGTCAGGTCCTGGGCCGCCGGCAGGGTGACGATCCGGAAGTGGTCCGGCTCCGGCCAGTTGAACCCCGTACCGTGCACGACCATGATCTTCTCGGCCCGCAGCAGATCGAGCACCATCTGCCGGTCGTCCTTGATCTTGAAGACCTTCGGGTCCAGCCGCGGGAAGAGGTACAGCGCGCCCTTGGGCTTCACGCAGGTCACGCCCGGGATCGCGGTGAGCAGCTCGTACGCCGTGTCCCGCTGCTCCAGGATCCGGCCGCCGGGCAGCACCAGGTCCTCGATCGACTGCCGGCCGTTGAGCGCGGTGGCCACCGCGTGCTGCGAGGGCATGTTCGCGCACAGCCGCATGTTGGCGAGGATCGTCAGCCCCTCGATGTACGAGGAGGCGTGCGCCTTGGGACCGCAGACCGCCAGCCAGCCGGAGCGGAACCCGGCCACCCGGTAGTTCTTGGAGAGCCCGTTGAAGGTGAGGGTCAGCAGATCGGGCGCGACGGCCGCCGTCGGGGTGTGGGTGGTGCCGTCGTACAGGATCCGGTCGTAGATCTCGTCCGAGCAGACCACCAGGTTGTGGCGGCGGGCGATCTCCGTGAGCGAGCCGAGCATCTCCTCGCCGTACACGGCCCCCGTCGGGTTGTTCGGATTGATGATCACGATCGCCTTCGTGCGATCGGTGATCTTCCGCTCGATGTCCGCCAGGTCCGGCATCCAGTCGGCCTGCTCGTCACAGCGGTAGTGCACCGCCGTACCGCCCGCGAGGGAGACCGACGCGGTCCACAGCGGATAGTCCGGGGCCGGTACGAGCACCTCGTCGCCGTCGTCGAGCAGCGCCTGCATCGACATCTGGATCAGCTCGGAGACCCCGTTGCCGAGGTAGATGTCCTCGACGCCCAGCTCGATGCCCTTGGTCTGGTAGTGCTGCATGACCGCGCGACGGGCGGAGAGCAGCCCCTTCGCGTCGCCGTAGCCGTGCGCGCCGCTCAGGTTCCTGAGCATGTCCTCCAGGATCTCGGGCGGGCACTCGAAGCCGAAGGCGGCCGGGTTGCCGGTGTTGAGCTTGAGGATGCGATGGCCCGCCGCCTCCAGCCGCATCGCCTCGTCGAGGACCGGCCCCCGGATCTCGTAACAGACGTTGGCGAGCTTCGTCGACTGGATGACCTGCATGTCCGCCACCTTACGGCCGTGTAACGGAGCCCGCGTGGTGTTTTTCCCCACGTTGCTCCGCACGGCGTACGGGGTGTGGCACGCGCGGGCTCAGCGCTCCGGGAAGCCGAAGGCGTACCCCTGTCCGCGCAGCCACGGCAGCAGCCGCTCCAGCGCGTGCGCCGTCTGGGAGCGGTCGCCGCCGCCGTCGTGGAAGAGGAGGGTGGGCCCGTTGGCCAGCTCGTCCTTCACCGTGCGCAGGATGGCGTCGGTGCCGGGCGTCTCGAAGTCCTTCGAGTCCACGTTCCAGCCCAGCGGCCGCATCCCCGCCGCCGCCGCGATCTGCCGGCTGTACGGGGTGAAGGCGCCCCCGGGCGCCCGGTAGTACAGCGGCTTCACCCCGCCCGACGCCTCCTTGATCTGGCGGGCCGCCGTACGGATCTGCTCCCGCTGGTACGCGCGGGACTTCTGGTCCATTCCGGTGTCGTGGGTCACCGAGTGGTCGCACAGCCGGTGCCCCTCGGCCACCACCCGCCGCACCAGCGCGGGGTGCGCGGCGGCCTGCGGGCCGATCATGCAGAAGGTCGCCCGCGCCCCGTTCTCCCGGAGGATGGCGAGGACGCGCGGTGTCCAGACGGGGTCGGGACCGTCGTCGACGGTCAGGTTGACCGCCTTGCCGCCGCCCTCCACCGCATGGGCGATGTCCATGCTGACCAGGGGCGGGGCCAGGGCCGGATCCGGCGACGAGGTCTGCCGGGGCGGCGCGGGGGGCGGCTCGTCGCGCGGGTGGCGCGCACCGTCGCGTGCGCCGTCCCGCGCGGCCCCCTCCCCGCCGTTCCGTCCGTCGTCGTGAGCGCCGTTCCGTCCGTCGTCGTGTGTTCCCGCCCCGGCTCCGTCCCCGTCGTGCGGGGACGGTACGGGCGAGGTCGCCCGGGGGCCCGGCACCGGCGCCCGCGGGTCGCTCCCCGCCACCGTCCGCTCGCCGCACCCCGCCAGCAGCGCCGCCCCGGCCAGCGCGAGCGCCGCCGACAGCAGCCGTACCCCGGCCGTCCGCCCGCCTCCGCGCGCCGTCCCCCAGCGTCCCGTCGTCCCCACCGCTTCCGCCTCCGATCACCGTGTCCGGGGAGAGAGACGAGCGAACGAGGGGTGAGGATCCGTTTCCGGCGGCCCGGTCACAAGTTTGTGTGACACGGCTCGCCCACCCGTTCCCACCAGGCACGTCCGTGCCCACGCGGGCTCAGCCGCCGCGCCGGACCGACCTCCCCGCCAGCACGTCCGTACGGCGCCCGTCCTCGATCACGAAGCGGCCGTCGATCAGTACGTACGGGATCCCCACCGGCAGCGTCCGCGGCGCCTCGAAGGTCGAGCCCGCCGCCACCGTGTCCGGGTCGAAGAGCACCAGATCGGCGCGGTGGCCCACCCGGACCAGCCCCCGGTCCCGCAGGCCCAGCCGGGCCGCCGGGCGCCCGGTCAGATGGGCCACGCACTCCTCCAGCGGGAGGACGCCCAGATCCCGCGCGTACCGGCCCAGATAGTGCGGGAAGGTGCCGTACGCCCGCGGATGCGGCTTCGCGCCCTGGAGGATGCCGTCGCTGCCACCCGTGTGGATCCGGTGGCGCATGATCGCGCGGACGTTCTCCTCGTGCCCGACGTGCTGGAGGATCGTCGGGCCGAGCCGGTCCTCGATCAGCAGCCGGCGCGCCGTGGTCCACGGCGCCTCGCCCGCCGACGCCGCCGACTCGGCGACCGTCCTGCCGACATGGCCGGCGAGCGCCGGGTCCGTGACCCCGGAGATCTCGATCGTGTCCCACTCGATGGGCACGCCGTGACAGCCGTCCGCGCCGACCTCCTCCAGCACGTACCGGATCCGCTCGGCGCTCGCGTCGTCCCGCAGCCGCTCCAGGATCGCCCCGGGCCCGCCCTCGCTCGCCCAACTGGGCAGCATCGCAACGAGCGTGGTGCAGCCCGGGGTGTACGGATACGTGTCCAGGGTGATGTCCGCGCCCGCGTCCAGCGCCCGGTCGAGCAGCGCCAGCAGCTCGGGCGCCTTCCCCTTGTTCACCCCGAAGTTCATGGTGGCGTGGGCGAGATGGAGCGCGCAGCCCGCCCGCCCGGTGAGCGCCACCATCTCCTCGTACGCGCGCAGCGCCCCCGCCCCGTACGAACGGTGGTGCGGGCAGTAGTAGCCGCCGTACCGCGCCACCACCCGGCACAGCGCGGTCAGTTCGGCGTCGTCCGCGTACATCCCGGGCGTGTACGTCAGCCCGGAGGACATCCCGACCGCGCCCTGCTCCAGCGACTCGGCCACCAGCCGCTCCATCGCGGCGCGTTCGGCCTCCGTCGCGGGGCGGTCGTCCCAGCCGACCACCCCCGCGCGGACCGTGCCCTGCGGGACCAGGTAGGCGGCGTTGACCGCGATGCCGCCGCCGTCGAAGCCGCGCCCCTCGAAGGCGTGGTCGAGCCGGTCGAGGTACTCGCCGACGGTGCGCCAGTCGAAGTCGACGCCGTCGTCCGCGTCGGGGCCGCCGCCGTTCCAGCCCGCGATGGCCTGCCGGACCTGGGCGAGGGTGGCGTCGTCCACCGGCGCGTACGACAGGCCGTCCTGGCCGATGACTTCGAGGGTCACCCCCTGCGCCGCCTTCGCGGAGTGGTCGGGGTCGCGCAGCAGCGCGAGATCGCTGTGCGCGTGCATGTCGATGAATCCGGGCGCCAGCGCGAGCCCGGCGGCGTCCACCACCCGGGCCCCGGTGGGGCGCGGCGTGCGCGGGCCGCCGTCGGACTCCCGCCGGATGCCGGAGATACGGCCGGCCTCGACGGTGACGTCGGCGCGGTACGAGGCGCCGCCCGTGCCGTCGATGACGCGGGCGTCGCGGAGGACGAGATCCATGCCACCCTCCCTGTCGCTAGAAGTAGGTCCGGACGAAGTCCGTGACCGTGCCGTCCGCCTCCACCAGCGGGATGAGCTGCCACTTGTCGAACGACGTGCACGGATGCGACAGCCCCATCCCGACCCAGTCGCCGACCTCCAGCTCCGCCTCGGGCGAGGTGGCGAGCCAGCCGTGCTGGTCGGACAGGCCCGTGACGGTGATCCCGGTGGCCGGGCGGATCGCGCCGGTGCGGCCGTCCCGTACGACCTGCGCCTCCGGCAGGTCCAGGTCGTACGCGGCGTCCCGCTTGCCCGCGTTGACGAACGCCTGCGCGGCGGAGGGGCGGGAGACGACCTGGGCCCAGAGCCGGAACGCGGGCTGGAGGGCGCCCTCACCGGCGACGCGGTTGAAGGGGGTGAGCCGGCGGTAGTGGCCGTCGTCGTGCGAGATGTACGCGCCGGAGCGCAGCAGCCTGCACACCGGACGGGAGAGCGCGGGAACGTCCGCGAAGACCTCGGCCACCGCGTCGAACCAGGCGCTGCCGCCCGCGCTGACCACGATCTCCTCCGCGCCGGCGAAACGGCCCGCCCGGTCGAACTCCTCCGCCAGCGCCACGAGCCGCCGCAGCCACGCGCGTACGGTCCCGTTGTCGGCGCCGGGCACCTCGCCCTCGTAACCGGCGACCCCCGTCAGCCGCAGCGTCGGTACGGCGGCCACCGCGTCCGCGACCGCCGCGCACTGAGCCTCCGTACGGGCTCCGGTACGGGCGCCCTCGCCCGCGCCCAGCTCCACCACGACCTCCACGGGGCGGCCCGCTCCGGCGGCGCGCAGCGCCTCGTCCATCAGCTCGACACCGCGTACGGAGTCCACGTAACAGACGAAGCGGAAGCCGGGGTCCCGGTCCAGTTCCGCGGCGAGCCAGCGCAGCGCCGCGGCGTCGACCAGCTCGTTGGCGAGGAAGATCCGCGGGATGCCGAACGCCCGGTAGACCCGGACCTGATGGGGGACCGCGGCCGTGATGCCCCAGGCACCCCGTTCGAGCTGGCGCGCGAAGAGCTGGGGGGCCATCGACGTCTTGCCGTGCGGGGCGAACGCGAGACCGTGGCGCTCCGCGTACGTCTCCAGGAGCGCGAGATTGTGCTCGACCGACTCGGCGGACAGGGCGAGTACGGGGGTGGTGAAGCCGCCGGTGAACAGGGAGCGCCGCTCGGCGGCGAGCGCCCCGACGGTCAGGCCCTCGGCGTCCGGGGGCAGGCCCTTGAAGCGGTGGTCGACGTACTCGGCGTGCTCGTCGGCGGCCATGGGTGCCTTCCCGTCGTCGGTGCCGTGGTCGTGCCCGGCGGGCTGTGTCGTTCGCTGTTCGTCTGTCGTTGCGTTCTCTGCAACGCGCATTGCGTATGTCGCTCCACGGTGTCTAACATCCGGGCAGACACCGGGTCAATGGTTCCCCGCTGGACACCACCGACCCCTCCGGACCCCGAACACCTCTCCTGACCCTCTCGACTCTTCCGACCCTCTCGACTCTTTCGACCCCCTCGACTCTTCCGACCCATGAGGAGCCCCAGCGTGACCGGAACCGTAGCCGCGGACCGCGCCGTCGCCCCGAGCGTGGACGCCGTCTGCCTCGGTGAGTCCATGGTCACCTTCCTGCCCACACGCCCCGGCAGGCTCGCGGACGTCCCCTCGTACGACCGGACGATCGGCGGCGCCGAGTCCAACGTCGCCTGCGCGCTCGCGGGCGCGGGGCACACCGTGAAATGGGTCAGCCGGGTCGGCGCCGACGGCTTCGGCGACCACCTCGTCGAGGCGATCGGCGCGTACGGCGTGGACACGTCGGGCGTCCGCAGGGACCCGGACCGGCCGACCGGGATCTACTTCCGCACGGCGACGGACCGCGCCACCGACGTCCACGAGGTCGCCTACTACCGGGCCGGCTCCGCCGCCTCCGCGATGGCGCCGGGCACCCTGGCGCCCGAGGACCTGTGGGCGGGGCGCGTCCTGCACCTCTCCGGCATCACCCCCGCGCTCTCGGACGGCTGCCTCGCCCTCACCCGGGAACTCACCCGCCGGGTCCCCGGCCGCCCCCTCGTCTCCTTCGACATCAACCACCGCCCCGGCCTGTGGCGCGACGCGGACGGCGCCCGGGTCCTCCTCGACCTGGCGCGCGGCGCCGACCTCGTGTTCGTCGGGGAGGACGAGGCGGCCGAGGCGTGGGGCCTGCACGGCGCGGACGCGATCCGGGCGGCGCTCCCGGAACCGGAGACGCTCGTGGTCAAACGCGGCAGCGAGGGCGCGACGGCGTACACCCGTACGCGCACCGCCGGCGCCACCGCCACCGCCACCGGCTCGGACTCCGGCTCCGGCTCGGACTCCGGCTCCGACTCGGGCTCCGGCTCCGGAGCCGGGGACACCGTCACCGACGTGCCCGCGCTGCGCGTCGACGTCGTCGCACCCGTCGGTGCCGGTGACGCCTTCGCCGCCGGGTTCCTCTCCGCGACCCTGCGCGGCCTGCCCGTCGCCGCCCGGCTGCGCCACGGCCACCTCATGGCCGCCGCCGCCCTCACCGTCGCGGGCGACCTCGCCACGCCGCCCTCCCGGGACCACGCCGACCGGCTGGCCGCACTGGACGCGGGCGCCTGGGGCACACTGCGTCTCGGACCGGGCTGGACGGGCCCGGACGAGCCGGAGGTACGTACCGCATGAGCCAGACCGTCGACCGCGCGCTGAGCATCCTCCCGCTGCTCGCCCAGGGCCCCGCCGACCTCGGGCAGGTCGCGGAGCGGCTCGGCGTCCACAAGTCCACCGCGCTCCGGCTGCTCCGTACGCTCCACGAGCACGGACTCGTCCACCGCCAGCAGGACCAGCGCTACCGCCTCGGCGCGCGTCTCTTCGCGCTCGCCCAGGAGGCCGTCGAGAACCTGGACGTCCGCGAGATCGCCCACCCCCACCTCACCGCGCTCAACGACCAGTGCGGCCACACCGTCCATCTCGCCGTGCGCGAGGAGGACGACGTCCTCTACATCGACAAGGTCGAGAGCCGCTACCCGGTCCGGATGTACTCGCGGATCGGCAGACCCGTCGCGATCACCGTCGCCGCCGTCGCCAAGCTGCTCCTCGCCGACCTGCCCGAGGCCGAGCGCCGTACCGTCGCGGAACGCCTCGACTACCCCGCCTACACGCCCCGTTCGACGACCGACGCCGCCGCGTTCCTCAAGGAGCTGGCGACCGTACGCGAACAGGGGTGGGCCACCGACCTCGGTGGCCACGAGGAGTCCATCAACTGCGTCGCCGCCCCGATCCGGGGCACGGACGGCCGGGTCGTCGCCGCGATGTCGGTCTCCGCGCCCAACGTCGTCGTCGGCGCCGACGAACTCCTCGCCCTGCTCCCGGTGGTGCGCCGTACCGCCGACGCCATCAGCCGGGAGTACTCCGGCACCGCACCCCACCCAGACAAGGAAGCCCGATGACCGAGCAGACCGCCCCCACCGTCAAGACCGCGCTGACGCCCGCCACGCACACCACCCCGCCGGCCCGGTTCTCGCACGGCGTCCGCAAGGGCAACATCCTCCAGGTCGCGGGCCAGGTCGGCTTCCTCCCGGCCGTCGAGGGGCAGCCGCCGACGCCCGCGGGCCCGACCCTGCGCGAGCAGACGCTCCAGACGCTCGACAACGTCAGGTCGATCCTGGAGGAGGGCGGCGCGAGCTGGGACGACGCGATGATGGTGCGCGTCTACCTCACGGACGTCGACCACTTCGCCGAGATGAACGAGATCTACAACACCTACTTCGCCGCGCAGGGGCTGACGCAGCCGCCCGCCGCGCGCACCACGGTCTACGTCGGGCTGCCCGCCGGACTCCTCGTCGAGATCGACGTCCTCGCCGTCCTGGGCTGACACCCCGCCCCGCTCCGACCGGCGCCGCCCGCCCCGTCCGGCGCCGCTCCCGTAACCGCTCTCGTACAGCACCCGTAACCGCTCCCGCACAGCACCCGCAACCGCACTCGTCACAGCACCCGTACAGCACACACGCCGCTCCGCGATCCTCCATGTCCTGTTCCGACCAGAGGCCCAGAGGTCCCCCCATGCTGCTCGCCGCTGACGCGCCCGTCGCTCCGCCCCACACGGGCGGTCTGCTCCTGCTGATCGGCGGAACCGCCGGTCTGCTGACCGTCGCCGCCCTCGGTATCGCCCTGCTGCTCGTCCTGATCATCAAGGTGAGACTCCAGCCCTTCGTGGCGCTCCTCGGTGTCTCCATAGCCGTCGGCCTCGCCGCCGGGCTCTCCGTCACCGAACTCTTCGGCACGGTGCAGAAGTCCGCCGCCGTCTCGATGATCGAATCGGGGATGGGCGGCATCCTCGGCCATGTCGCGATCATCATCGGGCTCGGCACGATGCTCGGCGCCATCCTCGAAGTGTCGGGCGGCGCGGAGGTGTTGAGCACCCGGCTGCTCCGGCTCTTCGGCGAGAAACGCGCTCCGCTCGCCATGGGCGTCACCGGCGTCGTCTTCGGCATCCCCGTCTTCTTCGACGTCGGCATCTTCGTCCTGGCGCCGATCGTGTACGCCGCCGCCAAACGCTCCGGCAAGTCGATCCTGCTGTACGCGATGCCGCTGCTCGCCGGGCTCTCCATGACGCACGCGTTCCTGCCGCCGCACCCCGGCCCCGTCGCCGCCGCCGGGCTCTTCGAGGTCGATCTGGGCTGGGTCATCCTGATGGGCACGATCGTCGGGATCCCGGCCGTCCTCGCCGCGTGGGCCTACGCCGCGTGGATCGGCAACCGCCTCTTCGTCGACGTACCGCAGGACATGGTCGAGGCGGCGGAGGAGGCCAAGGCGGCCGTCGCCGCCGAGCAGCGCGCCTCGGGCGTGACCCCGCGCGAGACCCCCGTCGCGCTCGGCACGGTCCTCGCCATCATCGGCACCCCGCTGATCCTGATCCTGCTCGCGACCTTCTCGTCCATCGCGTTCGACCCCTCGACCCTCCGCTCCGTCATCGAGTTCTTCGGCCACCCCTTCGTGGCGCTGACGATCGCGCTGCTGCTCGCGTACTACCTGCTGGGCATCCGGCGCGGCTGGTCGCGGGGCTCGCTGGAGACGGTCTCCACCGCCTCCCTCAAGCCCGTGGGCAACATCCTGCTGGTGGTCGGCGCGGGCGGGGTCTTCGGCGCGGTCCTCAAGGGCAGCGGGATCGCGGACGCGCTCGCCGACACCTTCAACGATGTGGGGCTGCCGGTCATCCTGCTGGCCTGGCTGATCTCCGTCGTGCTGCGGGTCGCACAGGGCTCGGCGACGGTCGCGATCGTCACCACGGCGGGCATCGTCGTCCCGCTGGTCGAGGGCCAGGGGCTCTCGCAGGCGCATCTCGCCCTGATCATCATGGCGATCTCGGCGGGCTCGATCTTCGCCTCGCACGTCAACGACGGCGGCTTCTGGATGGTCGCGAAGTACTTCGGGATATCGGAGCGCGACACCCTCAAGTCCTGGACGGTGCTGGAGACGGTGCTGTCGGTGGCCGGGTTCGTGGTGGCGGCGCTGCTGAGCCTGGTGATCTGAACCGGGTACGGGGGCGCGACCGTCCCCGTACCTTCTCCTCCCTCCCGTACCTTCTGTACCTCCCGTACTTCTCGCGTTCCCGCGCGCGCCCACCGAACCCTCACCGCAGGCCCTCTTGCGCGATGATCGCCACCCGGCTTTGGTGACTCAGGTCACGTGACGAGACGAGCGGGAGGCGACAACACCTATGGCAGGAACCACGGAGACCGGGACGGGCGGCGCCGGCACGGACGACACCGGCACCGCCGTTTCCCGGCCCCGCAAGTCGAGTTGGACGTACATCGGCCCCGGCATCGTGGTCGCCGCGACCGGCGTCGGCGCGGGCGACCTGGTCGCCACCCTCATCGCGGGCAGCAAGTTCGGCTACACCCTGCTCTGGGCGGCGGTCATCGGCTGCGTCGTCAAGATCTCCCTCGCCGAGGCCGCGGGCCGCTGGCATCTCGCCACCGGACGCACCCTCTTCGACGGCTGGCGCAGCCTCGGCCGGTGGACCACCGGGTACTTCGCCGTGTACGTCGTGGTCTGGGGCTTCGTCTACGGGGCCACCGCCATGTCCTCCAGCGCGCTCCCGATCGTCGCGCTCTTCCCGGACGGCCCGGGGCTCAAGACGTGGGCCGTCATCACCGGCCTGATCGGCCTGGTCTTCGTCTGGTTCAACCAGTACGCCGTCTTCGAGAAGGTCATGACGGTCCTGATCGGGATCATGTTCGTGGTGGTCATGTACGTCGCGATCCGAGTCGCGCCCGACCTCGGCGCCGCCTTCGCCGGACTGGCCCCGGTCCTGCCGGACGGCTCGCTGCTCTACACGCTCGGACTGATCGGCGGGGTGGGCGGCACCATCACCATGGCGGCGTACGGGTACTGGGTGAACGCCAAGGGGTGGACCAACTCCGCCTGGATGAAGGTGATGCGGCTCGACAACCGGGTCGCGTACATCACCACGGGGCTCTTCGTCGTCGCGATGCTGGTCGTCGGCGCCGAGCTGCTGCACTCCTCCCACATCGCGCTGACCTCGGGCGACCGGGGGCTGATCGATCTCGGCGCGATCCTGGAGGACCGGTTCGGCCCGGCCACCGCCAAGCTCTTCCTGATCGGCTTCTTCGCCACGTCGTTCTCGTCGCTCATCGGGGTGTGGCACGGCGTCAGCCTGATGTTCGCCGACTTCGTGGAGCGCGTACGCGAGGACCGCGCGGCGTCCGGCGGGTCGGGCGGGGCGGGGGCCTCCGTTGGGTCCGGCGGGTCCGGCGGGTCCGGCGAGACCGGCGGGTCCGGTGACGCGGCGACGGTCGAGGAGGTCGCGTCCGGCGAGCGGGAGCGGTCGGTGCCGTTCCGCGCCTATCTGCTCTGGCTGACCTTCCCGCCGATCTCGCTGCTCTTCCTGGACGAGCCCTTCGGGCTGGTCGTGGTCTACGGCGTGCTGGGCGCCTTCTTCATGCCGTTCCTCGCGCTCACCCTGATCTGGCTGCTCAACTCCTCCCGTACGCCTACGGAATGGCGCAACGGGGCGCTGAGCAATGTGATGCTGGCGGCGGGCGGGCTGCTGTTCGTCGTGCTGTGCGTGCAGCAGGTGCGGGACATCCCCTGGTAGGCCGGGAAACCGCCGCCGGCGCGTCCGGGTGCCCGCCTCGGCGCCCGCCCGCGCCCGTATGAGGCCCGTACGGGGCCCGCGGTGAAGATCGCTGCGACTTCTCTTGCCGAGTCCCTGTTCGCCGGGCGTAAAGTTGGTTCAGGCCAATGGAGTTGTGACGGCGAGCAGGGGCGGCGGTCCGCCGCCCGCGCGGCGAAACGTTTATGACTCTGAAATTTCGGCAAAGTGAACCTGTTTCGTTTTCACATTCGAGTGGAGGCGGTGGCGGATGCGATGCGTGCGAAATGCCCACAGTTCGCATCCGTGGTCGAAATCGCCGCATCGTTTTGTCCAATTCGGCTGGCTATCCACCCTTATGGCGTTCCGTCTGACGAAAAGCTTGGTAGTCGCGGATTGGGCTGGATAAAGTTCCGACGCGGGTGTATTCAGCAGTAGGCGTCCCGCGGTTCCCGGCGGGCTCCGCCGGTAACGGATGGAAACGGGGAATGAGCACGTGTCGACCGCGATCGCCGTCACCAGCGCCGACCTGGTGCTGCCTGCCCAGGACCAGCAGACGCCCACCGCCACGGCGTTCAAACCTCCCGAATCGCAGTCGTTCGAGGATGCCCTCACCGACATGCAGATACTGGTCGAGCAGTACGGCTATGTCGTCGCCGTCTATCCGTCCTCGATCCCGGTCGCGTACGAACGCCGGATGCACGCCGTGCGGTCCGTCCTGGAGACGGACCGCGTCGCGCTGCTCAGATCGGATCTGCCGCCGCTCGGGCTCGCCGTACTCGTACGCCAGTTGCGTCAGTTGTCCATCTGCGACTTCAGCCCCGGTGTGGTCGCCTCGGCCGCCCGGCTGCTGTCCCACTACATCCACGCGGGCGCGGTGCTCGGCTCCGTGGCCAAGCTCGACCGTGTCCCCGTCAGCCTCAAGGCGCACGCCAGGTCCTGGGTGCCGGGATCGCAGTTCGGCGTGGTCGCCACCCCGCAGCCACAGCTCGTCAGGATCGGCTCCGGCGAACTGACCGGCCCCGACTTCACCACCCGGCTCCTGGTCGCCCGCGGGCAGTCGCAGTCCGACTGGGTCACCGGGACGCTCGCGCCGGCCTGGCAGGTCGCCGATGTGTCCGAGGCCGAACTGCCCGGGGAATCGGTGCGCTGGTGGGGCACCGGCAAGCTGGTGGAATTCGTGGCACACCTTCCGGACATCTCGGTGATGTATCAGTTGGTGGCATCCGTCCGGCGTGAGCGATGCCATTGGTGCGGAATGGAGTTGATAGGCGACCGGTGCGGCTTCTGTTCCTCGCCGCTGCACACTCCCGAGAACCAATCTCAGCCAACCGGTGTCCTGAAAGACGGGGCTCCCGTGGGTCAGGAGCCGTAGTCGTGGACCCGTGGGGCGCCACGGAACCGCGACGCGACCGGCACGAGCCCCCGCGGACACCTGACCCACCGCGGGCGGAGACCGCCGCGAGTGCGCGGCGGCACCGCCGTGACAGAGCCCTCCGGCTCACCGCCCCCACCCGACCCGTCCGTCCCGCACCACTCCGCTCGGCACCGCTCAGCACGGCCCACCCGCTTCTGTCCGTTCGCCACCAACGTCCCCGATCGAGGTTGTACGGCTCATGAACTCCCGCCAGCGCCGTGGCGTCATACTTCTGCTTCTTTCCGTCCTTTGCGCCTTCGCCGCGTTCGTCGGTGTGCTTTCCGTGATCAGCGACGTGAATTCGAAGGTCGGCCCCGAAGTGGCCGCCTATCGGCTGAAGTCGGACGTGGCCCCTTACGAGGCCCTGCGGAATGATCAGTTCGAGAAGATCACCATGCCGAAGCGCTGGCTCTCCGACAATGCCGTCACCAACCTCTCCGAGGTCGGCGGCAAGGTGGCCGTCACCCAACTGCGCAAAGGCTCGCTTCTCCAGAACGACATGATTGTCAAGCGTCCCGCGCTCCAGCCCGGTGAGCAGGAGATCGCCATCATGATCGACGCCGCCACCGGTGTGGCGGGCAAGATCACCCCGGGCGCCTCGGTGAACGTCTTCGCCACGTTCGCGGCCGAGAGCCAGGGCGCGGCGGCCCAGTCGAAGATCATCGTCTCCAACGCCAAGGTGCTCGACGTCGGCAAGCTGACCGCCCTGGAGCCCAACAGGGACTCGAAGAACCAGACCACCGAGGCCGTCCCGATCACCTTCGCCCTCAAGACCCTCGACGCCCAGCGCATCGCGTACGCGGAGTCCTTCGCGCAGCATGTCCGCCTCGCGCTCGTCGCTCCCGGCAGCGACACCACGCTCCGCCCCGGCGAACGCACGTACGAGCTCGGCAAGGACAAGTGAGGTACTGATGTCGACGAGGATCATCCCGGCCGTCGGGGACGCCGACGCGGCCAGATCCATCACCACCCTGCTCAGCCAGCTCCCCGACGTGGAGCCGGCGCCGCCCGTCTCGGACTCGACGCAACTCGTCGACCTACTCGCCCGGCTCGCGGGCGAATCCCTCGACGAACTGCCCGAAGTGGTGCTGGTGCACGAGCGGATCGGCCCGGTCCCGGCACTGGAGCTGATCCGCGAGGTGGCGCTCCGCTTCCCGGCGGTCGGGGTCGTCCTCGTCACGGCCGACGCCAGCCCCGGCCTCTTCGCGGCGGCCATGGACTCGGGCGCCCGCGGCCTGGTCGCGATGCCGCTCAGCTACGAGGAACTGGCCAACCGGCTCCAGGCCGCCGCCCAGTGGTCGGTGGGGGTACGCCGTCACCTCGGCCACGGCGGCGACGTCTTCACGGGCCCGGGCGGCACCGTCGCCACGGTCACCGGAGCCAAGGGCGGCGTGGGGGCGACCCTGGTCTCCATCCAGCTCGCCCTGGCCGCCCAGGCGAGCGGCCGGACGGTCGCCCTGGTGGACATGGACCTCCAGGCCGGCGACGTCGCCTCGTATCTCGACGTGCAGTTCCGCCGCTCGATAGTCGACCTGGCCGCCATCACGGACATCTCGCCACGCGTCCTGTCCGACGCGGTCTTCAGCCACGCCAGCGGCCTGGCCCTGCTCCTCGCCCCCGGCGAGGGCGAACGCGGCGAAGAGGTCACCGACCGCGCGGTCCGCCAGATCGTCGGCGCGCTGCGCTCCCGGTACGACGTGGTCGTCATCGACTGCGGTACGCAGATGACGGGCGCGAACGCCGCCGCCGTGGAAATGTCCGACACCGCGCTCCTGGTCACCACACCGGACGTGATCGCGGTACGGGCGGCGAAGCGCATCGTACGGCTGTGGGACCGGCTCCAGATCCGCAAGGCGGAGGAGACCACGACGGTCGTCAACCGCTACAGCCGCGCCACGGAGATCCAGCCGGCCCTGATCCAGAAGATCACCGGCACCCGCCTGGCGAACTCCGCGGTCCCCGCGAACTTCAAGGAACTCCAGGGCGTGGTCGACGCGGGCCGGCTGCACGAACTGGAGAGCAAGAGCGTCGTCAAACAGGCGCTGTGGGGACTGGCCGGGGAACTCGGCCTGGTGAAGATCCCCGAAGGCACCCAGAAGAACGCCAAGTTCCGCAACGACCGGGGCGCGATCGGCCCCCGCCGCCGCAGGGGCGGCGGGAGCAGACCGGGTTCCGGCTCCAAAGAGGGGAATGGCTGACCATGCGCGCTCCCGGGGAACGAACCGGCCGGCGGAGGCAGACCCGGACGCGGTCGCACATTCCGGACGCGCCACCCCGCCCCCTCCGCACCGGGCCCCGGCCCCGACCGGGGACCGGGGCCCGGCCGGGGACCGGACTGAGGCTCCGACCCCGGCCGTGGTCCGGGCCGGGGACCGGACTGAGGCTCCGGCTCCGGCCGTGGTCCGGGCTGCGGTCACGCGGCAGCTCCGACCGGGGGCAGACCGCGATCGAGTTCGTGGGCGTCACCCCGCTGATCATCCTGCTCCTGGTGGCGCTCTGGCAGTGCGCGCTGATCGGGTACACGTTCGTACTGGCGGGGAACGCGGCGGACGTCGGGGCGCGTACCGGCACCGGAGCCGCCCTGGGCACGCAGTCGGGGGAGTGCGTGCGCGCGGCCAAGGAAGACCTCCCGAGCGCTTGGGGCGGCGCCGCGGGCGTTGTGTGCTCCGGGGAGCCCGGCCTCTTCCGTGCCACGGTCACGCTCCACGTACCGGTTCTCATGCCCGGCGCACTGAACTTCCCGTTCAAGGTCGACGGCGTGGCCGCCTCGGTGAAGGAGAGCTGAAGCCATGACGGAGCGCAAGGCCACCACACACCGCCGTCGCCGCGATGCGGGCCAGGTCGCCCTGGAGTACCTGGGCTTCATCCCGCTGCTGCTGATCGTGGCACTGCTGGCCATTCAGCTCGGGATCGCCGCGTACACCGCCAACCAGGCGGGCACCGCGGCCCGTGTGGCGGCGCGGACGGCGAGCCAGGACGAGCTGGACAGGGAGCTGGACCCCGAGCCGGCCGGGAGGGCCGCGATCAGCGGCTGGCTGTCGGACGACCTGTCCTTCGTCCACAGTTCGGGCGCCCGTGACACCACGTACACGGCCGAGATCGAGATCCCCTCCGTGGTTCCGGGCATGGAAGGCCGCTGGGGAGCGGCGAAGCGCAGCTCCACCATGCCTCTTGACTGAGCACCACAGGCCCGCCGGCATCCCGGCGGGCCGGCACCACCGAGGAGTTACGCACCATGAGTCTGCGGGCACGGATCACCTCCCCCGAGGAGAACGGCGCGACGGGGGAGGACAGCCACCTCGTCGTCACCTACCGCGCCAAGCTGCTGGAAGAGATCGACCTCGCCGAGATGTCCGCCCTGGCGGCCGCCGACCGGCGGACCCGGCTGGAGCGGGTCCTCGGGCACATCATCAGCCGCGAGGGACCGGTCCTCTCCACCGTCGAGCGCGCCCAGCTCATCCGCCGGGTCGTCGACGAGGCTCTGGGCCTCGGCATCCTGGAGCCTCTGCTGGAGGACGCCTCGATCACGGAAATCATGGTGAACGGGCCCGACCAGATCTTCGTCGAGCGCGGCGGCCGGGTGGAACAGCTCCCGATGCGCTTCGGCTCGCACGATCAGCTCATGCAGACCATCGAGCGCATCGTCTCCACCGTCAACCGGCGCGTCGACGAGTCCAACCCGATGGTCGACGCCCGGCTGCCGTCCGGTGAGCGTGTCAACGTCATCATCCCGCCGCTCTCCCTGACGGGCGCCACCCTCACCATCCGCCGGTTCCCCCGCGCCTTCACCCTGACCGAGATGCTCAACTTCGGCTCGCTGGACCAGCAGATGGTCCTTCTGCTGTCCGGTCTCGTCCAGGCGAAGTTCAACATCATCGTCTCGGGCGCCACCGGCACCGGCAAGACGACCCTGCTCAACGCGCTCTCCGGGCTGATCCCCGAGGGCGAGCGCATCATCACCATTGAGGACTCCGCCGAACTCCAGCTCCAGCAGTCCCATGTCATCCGGCTGGAGTCCCGCCCGGCCAACGTCGAGGGCAAGGGGCACATCAGCATCCGCGACCTTGTCCGCAACTCCCTGCGTATGCGCCCCGACCGTATCGTCGTCGGTGAGGTCCGAGGCGGCGAGTCCCTCGACATGCTCCAGGCGATGTCCACCGGTCACGACGGGTCCCTCGCCACGGTCCACGCCAACAACGCGGAGGACGCGCTGATGCGTCTCCAGACCCTGGCGTCGATGTCCGACATCAAGATCCCCTTCGAGGCGCTGCACGACCAGATCAACAGCGCTGTCGATGTGATCGTCCAGCTCACCCGGCACGCCGACGGCTCCCGCCGGGTCACCGAGATCGCGATGCTCGACTCGCACGGCAGGGACGCGTACCGCATCGTCAGCGCCGTCCGGTTCAACGCCCGGCCCGTGGACGCCGACGGGCGGATCCACGGCGCCTTCCAGTACTTCCCGCTCCCGCGCAGTGTGGCCGAGCGTCTCTACATGGCCAACCAGCCCATTCCGCAGGCCTTCGGAGTCGCCGCGTCCGAAGAACAGCTCCTCACCCGAGAGGCCAAGTAGGTAGCCCGCCATGGACAATCTCGTTCTGCCCACGATCGGCGTCACCTTGCTGTGCTGCCTGTTCGGAGTCATGGGCGTGCACGCCTACGCGGCGGGCAAATCCCAGCGCCAGGCGCTCGTCGACCGGCTCTCCACCACCGGCCAGATACCGGTCGTCGGCCGTCACCGCAGGTTCGGCGGGCTGGACCGCAGGCTCCGCAGGACGAGGTTCGGCAAGAAGCTCGAACTCAAACTGGCGTCGACCGGTCTCGACGTCACCCCGGGCGAGTACTTCGTCTACATGCTCGCCGCGGTGGTCGCGCTCTGGCTGATCGCGTCGTCCATCCTCGCCTCGTTCTTCGGCCCGCTCGCCGGACTCGCGGCGCTGTGGGGCGCCAACACCTTTCTCAACTGGCAGCGCACCAAGCGGACCGAGCGCTTCATCAACCAGCTCCCCGAGCTGTCCCGCATCCTCGCCAACGCCACCCAGGCCGGACTCGCCCTGCGTACGTCCATCGCCATGGCGGCCGACGAACTGGAGGCGCCGGCGGGCGAGGAGCTGAGCCGGGTCGCCCGGCGGCTGGCGGTGGGGGAGTCGCTCGACAACGCCCTCGGCGAGCTGTCCGAGCGGCTGCCCTCCCGCGAGCTGGTCGTGCTGGTGACCACCCTGGTGCTCTCCAACCGGGCCGGCGGTACGGTCGTCAGCTCGCTGCGCAACCTCACGGAGACGCTGGAGGAGCGCAAGGAGACCCGTCGTGAGGTCAAGACCCAGCTCTCCCAGGTCACCGTGACCGCGTACGCCGTCCCGGGCTTCGGTTTCGCCGCGCTGCTCCTGCTGAACGCGGTGATGCCGGGCGCCCTCGACCGTATGACCAGCGCGCTCATCGGACAGGTCTCCGTGATCGTCGCGCTGATTCTCTACGCCATCGGATTCGTCGTGATCCGCCGCCTGTCCCGTATCGACATCTGAGAGGAGGGCAGACATGGAACTGCTGCTCGCGCTCGTGATCGGACTCGGTGTCTACGGTGCCCTCCACGGCATCCGGATGTACCGGGCCGACGCCAAACTGCCCGGTGACCTCGCCATCGCCCTGGAGGTCGGGTCCACCCGTACGAGCGCCGTCGGCTCCGGCATCGACCGGCTCGGTATGCGCTGGGCTCCCGCCGTGCTGCGGATGATGGGCCCCAAGCAGGTCAACAAGAAGCGCCGCCAGATCGACCTGGCGGGCAACCCGGGCGGTCTCACCATCGACCGCTACGCGGCCCGGCGCGCCGTCTACGGCGCCCTGGGGCTCGCCGGTGCCTTCTCGATGATCATCCGAGGCCAGGTCCTCCTCTCCGTCGTGATGATCCTCTTCGGTCTCTTCTGGATCGAGGTGGGCATCTGGTCCGCCGTCCGTGTCCGCCGGGACCACATCGAACGGACCCTGCCCGACTTCCTCGACGTCCTCGCCGTCGTCGTCAGCGCCGGCCTCGGATTCCGGCAGGCGCTCGACCGGGTGTCCGAGAAGTACGAGGGGCCCTGGTCCGACGAGCTGCGCATCACCCTGCGCCAGATGGACATGGGCGTCAGCCGTCGTCAGGCGTTCGAGGAGCTGCGCAAGCGCAACGACTCCGAGCAGGTCGCGATGTTCGTCACCGCACTCCAGCAGGGCGAGGAACTGGGCGCGCCGATCGTCGACACGCTGATCGCCATCGCCAACGACATGCGCCGCACCGACGCCCAGAACGCGCGGCGCAAGGCGGCCAAGGCCGTCCCGAAGGCGACCTTCGCGGTCACCTCGTTCCTGCTGCCCGGCACGCTGCTGCTGCTGACGGTCGGCTTCGTGTACGGGGCGGACGTGGACTTCAGTTTCCTGGGCGGCTGACATGACCCACACCACGGGGGAAGCAGGAAAGGAGGTGTCAGGCACATGGCAGGACAACTGGCCAGGCTGAGAGGCGGGTTGACCGCGGAACTACGGATCGCCCCGGCCGAGCCCGAGAGCGAACCGGCCCTCTCCCTACAGCTCAACGCGCTCCAGGCGATGTGCCGCCAGGTCTTCGGATTCCGGCTGGCGATGATCGCCATGGCCACTCCGTTCGCCCTGGCGGGCACCGCGCCCGGCGCACCGACGGTGCTGGTCGGCGGCGCCGTCCTGGTCACGTTCATGGGCTCGTACGTCCTGTTCCGCGACTGGGAGCGGTTCGGCCCCCTGCTGCTGCGGCACCCCCTGCTGCTGGGGGTGGACACCGTCTTCGGCGCCCTCCTGCTGGTCACCGCGACACCCGACTCGACCCTGGGGTACGTCACCGTCTGCACCCCGCTGCTGGCGGGCCTCGTCTACGGCTGGCGGGGCGGGGCGCTCTTCACGTCGCTGCAGATCCTCATCCTCGCGCTGGTCTACCTGACCAGCGAGAAACTGACCGCCACCGTCGCCACGGCGCTGCTCCTCCCGGGCTTCTGCGTCATCGCGGGCGCCGTCGGTGTCACCCTGCGCGGCCTGCTGCTCCGCTTCGGCAGCGCCAGCCAGGCGCTGACCGAGACCCGGGCGCGGCTCGCCGTGAGCGAGGCGATCGAGGAGGAACGGGCGCGGCTCGCCCGGGAGATGCACGACTCGGTCGCCAAGACGCTGCACGGTCTGGCGATGGCGGCCGAAGGACTCGCGGGCTCCGCGGGGCGGATGGACCCGCAGACCGTACGGCAGCAGGCCGAGCTGGTCGCGCGCGCGGCCCGCCGGGCCGCGGGCGAGTCACGGGAACTGCTCTCGGACCTGCGCCGCGAGTCGGGGCTCGACGGAGGAGTGGCCGTCGTCGACGAACTCCACGCCCGCACGGATGACTTCGGCCTTCGCAGCGGGCTCACGGTGTCGTTCCGGCGGTTCGGTGACGAGAACGTGCCCGCGATGCCCCACGCGGTGGCGCGGCAGTTGCTCACGATCGCCTCCGAGGCGATGGAGAACGCGCACCGCCACGCCCGGCCGGAGAACGTGGACGTGTCCGCGGGCACGGTCGGCGACCAGTTCCGTATCAGCGTCTACGACAACGGCCGGGGGCTCCCGCCCGGCGTCACCCTCGACGGTCTCCGGCGGGCCGGGCACTTCGGCCTCGTCGGGATGGTCGAACGGGCCGCGGCGATCGGGGCCCGTATCCGCATCGGCAGGGGCAAGGCGGCGGCCGGTACGGAAGTACGTGTCGACCTGCCCCTCGTGGCGCTCCGCCCGGCGCCACCGCCCGACGAACAGGGCTGACCCCCGCTCCCGCTCCCGTTTCCCCAGAGAGGAGACCGCACGATGCCGGACGACCCTTCCCGCACCTCGGACCAGCAGCACCCACCACGTCATGCGTCCCAGTACACGTCGGCGCACGACGGGGCTCCTCACTCCCCCCTGCCGTCCATCCCCCTGCCGGCGCCCCCGCCCGCCGTTGAATCCACCGGGCTGCCGGACTTCCCGGGCCCCCTGGCCGCCGTACCGCTGCGGGTGGTCGTCGCCGACGACAACCCCGTCGTACGCGCCGGGCTCACGGCGCTGCTCTCCGGCCGGGACGACATCCAGGTCGTGGGCGAGGCGGCGGACGGCCGCCAGGCGTACGAGGTGGCCCGGCGGACCGGTCCCGACGTCGTCCTGCTCGACGTGCGGATGCCGGGCGTCGACGGCATCTCGGCCCTGCCCCACCTCGTACGGATATCCCCGGTCATGATGCTGACGTACAGCCGGGAGAGCGAGATCGTCCACGAGGCGCTGCGACTGGGGGCCGGCGGCTATCTGGTCCATGGCGAGTTCACCGCGGACCAGCTCGTCGCGGCCGTACGGGACATCAAGCAGGGCCGGGCCCACTTCACCCCCACGGCGGCCAACGCCCTGCTGGACCACATGCGCAGCGGCCCGGCCCCCGCACGGAGCCTGCCGCTCCCGGAAGGCCTGGGCACGGTGTACACGACGGGCCTCCTCCACGGCGGTGACCCGCGGCCCCCAACCCACTCCACACACCCTGATGCGAATGCACATGCAAACGTTTCGAGTGTGCCCTCGCCCCGGGGCGCCAGAACCGGCCAAAGAGCTGATGGGTTGGTGTCGAACGGGCCTCGAAATCCTCAAGGGGTTTCGCAAATGCAATCTACTGTGTCACAGTCCAGGGGTGGGCCGCGCAGTGCCCCCGCACGCCGCAACCGGGAAGAGTTCGGGCTGAGTTCGAGGGAGGTGGAGATCATGGAGCTGATCGCGTCCGGCATGAGCAATCAGCAGATCGCCGCCACCTGTTTCATCAGTGAGAAGACGGTCAAGAACCACATCAACCGGATCTTCGCCAAGCTGCACTGCGCCAGTCGCAGCGAGGCGATAGCGAAGTGGCTCGGCACGACGCCGGGCGGGGGAGCGGGGACAGGGGCGGTCGGCCATGGCTGAGCAGGGGAGCGCGCGGACCCGGCCGAGGGGCACGAGGGCCCAATCCCGGCTTTGGGCCCGGGATTGGGCCCTGGGGCCCTCTGGCACATCCGGTGGTACGGCGTACGTTTCTCATGTCGCCAACGGAACCGGCCAGGAGGAAGTCGGTAACGGGGACGGCACGGAAGAGACGCACTCGTCGGCCGGCAGGCGGTCGGCCGAACCCGGAGGGGAACCCCATGTCGAACAACATGATGCTGAAGGCCGCCGTCGACACCAAGGTCCGCGTGAACGGCTGGACGAACACCGCCGTCATGAAGATCCAGAAGCGCTCGCAGGCCGGGGACCGCGGCCAGACGGCCTTCGAGTACCTGGGCATCATCCTGGTGGTCGTCGCGATCATCGGTGGCATGGTGGCCTCGGGGATCGGCTCGGCGATCACGACGCGCATCACCGAGCTGGTGGGCACCATCACCGCCGGATGATCCAGCGCCGACACGGCGATCGAGGGCAGGCTTTCCCCATCTACATCGTGATGGTGGCGAGCCTGCTCTTTCTCGCGTTCGCTTTCTTCACCGTCGGCAAGGCGTCCGCCGTCCGCAACGGTGCGCAGGGCGCGGCGGACGCCGCGGCGCTCGCGGCGGCCCAGGAAGCCCGGGACGAGATGGGAACCGGGTTCCTCGCCGCGCTGCTGCTGCCGGGGGGACTGGACGACTTCTTCGAGGGCAACGGCAGATTCTCCAACGGCGGCCCCTGTGCCCAGGCACGGGTGCTCGCCGAGAAGAACCGTGCTGAGGTGAGGTCCATCGGCGGTGGCCCCGGCTGTTTCCCGCGACTCGGCTTCCTGCGGGACGAGTTCACCGTAGAGGTCAGGACCCGCTACACCGTGGGCAAGTCCGTGCTCCCCGGCACGGAGGAGCAGCACGCCACCGCCCGAGCGAAGGCCGTGGTCGAATTCCGGTGTCTGCTGCCCGAGCCCGAGCCCGGAGACAGCGACGCGCCGGGCGGCGGGGCGGACGGCGGTACGGGCGATGGTAAAGACGAGGACGACACGCCCCGTCCGATCGACTTCACCTGTCACGGTGGACGTCAGGTCACCATCGACCCCACCGAGCCTGGCGCCTGGCTGGATTTGAGCAAGATCCTCTTTACCGTGCACCTGGTCGATGCGGACTGACAGCGAATGACGAGCAAAGGAACAGCAGACATGGGCATTCGGCACATCACGAAGGGCCGCAGGGGAGTGGCGGTGGCCGCGATGGCGGTCACGCTGGCCCTGACTGTGGCTGGCTGCGGCGGCGGTGACAACGACGACAGCAAGAAGACGGGGTCCACCTCGTCCTCGCAGCCGTCGGCCGAGAAGAGCAAGGACCAGGACACCTCTTCCGCCGATCAGCCGGATCCGAATGTGAAGCTGGCCGAGGTCACCGGGCGCAGTGGTCTGGTTCTGGTCGTCAACCAGGTCGCACGTGACTCCGGTGGCTTCGTCACGATCAGCGGGGTGATCAACAACCCGACCGATCAGGTGGTCAACATGTCTGGATTCGCGGGGGCCGAGACGCAGGTGGTGTCGAAGAGCCCCAACTCCGTCGCAGGCGCCACGTTGGTCGACAAAGCAGGCAAGAAGCGCTACTACATTCTCCGTGACACGGAGATGCGCTGCCTCTGCACCATAGGGCTGTTGCCGCTCCAGCCGGGCAAGTCGGCACCGGTCTTCATGCAGTTCCCCGCACCGCCTGAGGGCACCACGGACGTCGACCTCAGTCTGCCGACCTTCGCTGTCGCCTCGTTGAAGATCTCCGGGTGATGGACGACATGACCTACACCCGTACCCGTACGAGGTACCCACGCAGCGCCGGCGCGACGATGGTGGTGTTGGCGTTCCTGGCGACCGCACATGTGGTCGGCGCCGGACCCGCCGTCGCGGACGACGCCCCGAGCGTGCCGCCCGGCACCGAGACGTCCGCCTCGCCGCCGGTCGAGGTGGACGCCAACTCCCCCCACCTCAAGCTGCCCCAGGGTGGCACGCTGGCGCCGGCCAAGGTGCTCGACATCGTGCAGGTCGTCGAGGACCAGGGCGGCGAGGAACGTCGCGAGGACACCAACGAGACCGTCAAGTTCGCCCTCCAGGCCGAGGTCCTCTTCGGCAAGGACAGCGCGGCGCTGAGCGGCCAGGCGAACGGCCGAATCGCCGCCATAGCCAACGAGATCAAGAAGCAGAACGCGACGAAGATCCGCGTCTTCGGCTTCACGGACAATCTGGGCTCCTACGAGCACGGCAAGGTCCTCTCCAAGCAGCGTGCCGACGCGGTCCAGAAGGTGCTCGGCACGGACCTGGCCAACGCGGGGATCACCTACGAGGTCCGCGGATACAGCGAGGACTTCCCGATCGCGGACAACAGCACGGAAGAAGGACGCAAGAAAAACCGCCGCGTGGAGGTCTCCTTCCCGCGCGGCGAGCAGCAGTAAGCGAGCTCGCGTTTCTCAGCGCCGTAGGGCATCAAGAGCCTTGGTGGAATCGCACGGCAGTTGGCACTTGGCAGATGGAAGACAGAAACGCCACTGCCAAGAGTCATGCAGTGCACGGAGCTTCACTTTTCTGGGTGACCCGGGCGGTAGTCCGGGTCACCCAGGAGGCGTCACCCGCGGTGCCCATGGCCCGTGGCTCCCGGACGGGCGCTCTGGCGCTTGACCTCGTACCGGGTCAGGATCACGCCGCAGGGGAACGACCGCGTCTCCACCAGGTTCAGGTTCACCCAGTTGTCCAGCGCGGTGAAGAACGGCGTGCCGCCGCCCGCCAGGACCGGTGCGGTGGCCAGCACGTACTCGTCGATGAGGCCGGCCCGCATGGCCGCCCCGGCGAGCGTCGCGCCGCCGATGTCCATCGGGCCGCCGTCCTCGGCCTTGAGCCGGGTGATCTCGGCGACCGCGTCGCCGGTGACCAAGCGGGTGTTCCAGTCGACCTGGTCGATCGTCGTCGAGAACACCACCTTCGACATGTCCCGCCAGCGGCGCGCGAATTCGATCTCCGCCGGGGTGGCGCCCGGCTGCTGGTCGCCGGTCGGCCAGTAGGAGCTCATCGTCTGCCACAGCTTGCGCCCGTACAGCGACAGTTCGGTCGCCCGCAACTGGTCGGACCAGAACTGGAACAGCTCGTCGCTCGGCACGCTCCAGCCGATGTCGTCGCCGGGCGCTGCGATGTAGCCGTCCAGGGTCAGGTTCATGCCGTAGATCAGTTTCCGCATGGCGCCAGCCTTCCGTGAGTCGGTCTCACGCGTACAGACCGGCGCGCCGCGGGAAACTCATCGCTCCGCCGAGGAAACGGAAGACGCGGGCCGGAAGACGCGGGCCGGGAAGGATGACGAGGCCGCCGCCAAGGAGCAGATGGGCGGCGTGGAGGTGCCGCCGGGCTTCCAGGTGGTACGTACGGGGACGGTCGTCGCCGCCAACCGCACCCCGGACAGGCCCGCGCCGGGCGCCACGTCCTCGCCCTGAAACCCCGTGACGGGCACGAGTTCTCGCCATACATACGGGTGTTTGGGTCTGCCTCTGGGCCCACGGGCCCACGACCTCCCCTTCCCCTCCCCCCTACGGTGGACCGGTCGAATCCGGCCAACACAAACAGGGGGAAGCGCGTATGCGTGGGACTGGAGGGCCGCCGTACCGGGGGGCCGGGCACGGGTATGCGGAGCCGGAGAGCGGTGGGCTGCCTGCGATGGCCGTGGCCTGGGCGGCGGGATTCGTCGTGCTGGCCTTCACCTCGTACCTCCAGGTCACCTACGTCTACGAGACGTTGGGATCGACCGAGCGGCTGGAATCGTTCGGCGGCCGGCTGCTGCTGATCCATCTGCCGAACGCCGTCTGCGTGGCGCTCGGCGCCTGGGCGTCCTCGCGCGCGCATCGCGAGCCCTTCAGGGATCTGCCCGTACGGCATGCCGTCGCCGTGTTCACGGTGCCCGTGCTCGCCCAGGCTCTGAACCTCGCCATCAGGTGGGACCGGGTGTCCGTCGAAGGCGCGCTGATGTCCAGCGCCGTCGTCGTGGCCGGAGCGGTCACCGGATACGCCGTGGACCGGATACGCGAGGGGGAGCGATGAGCGGGGGACGTACGGGGGAGGCGCGGCGCCGGTTCGGATCGGACGGCGGGGCCACCGCCCTGGAGTACCTGGGCGCGATCATCGTCGTCGTCGCCCTCGTCCTCGGGATCAGCGCGGCCGGTATCGGCGGCTCCATCGGTGACCGTATCCGCTGCGCCATCCCCGCCCTCGGTGGCGGTGGCGGCGCCTGTGCCTCCGGCGGGGACGGCAAGGACGACGACGAGCCCCTCGCCGACAAGGACTTCGAGCCCCCGCTCTGCACGATCTCCACCCTCTCGGACACCGCGGGCGGCAAGGCCAAGATCGGCTGGTTCGAGTGGGGCCAGGACTACGGCTTCCAGGACAGGACCATGCGGGCCAACTACGACGTCAACGGGGACGGCAAGGTCGACGACAAGGACCAGCTCATCTACACGACGTTCACCGACTCCGCGAGCGCCGGAGTCACCGCGGGCTTCGGCGGCAAGATGGGCAAGCTCGGTACGGGCTCGGTCGACCTCGGCGCCGGCGTGAAGGTCAGCAACGGCGACACCTGGGTCTTCAAGAGCCGGGACGAGGCCGAGTCCTTCCGCGAGGACCTGGAGAAGCTGAAGATGTACGAGATACGCCGCACCTCCCCGGGCGGCGCCGAGGCCAGCGTCGGCGACAGCATCCTCTACCTCTTCGGCAAGGGCGCCCTCAAGGACGAGGAGAACATCCGCAACCGCGTCGAGGACAAGCTCAAGGACCGCCACATCAGCCAGGCATCGGTCGGCGTGTACGGCAAGGCGGGCGGCGAACTCTCGGTCAACGCCGACGCGGAGGGAACCCTCAGCGGCAAGCTGGGCGCGGACGTGAAGATCAGCGGCGACGCGCTCGTCACCAAGGACGACTTCCGCGGCACCAAGTCGTACACCTACTCCGTCAAGGCGGACGGCACGATCGGCGCGGGCGTGGACGCGGGCGGCGTCAAGAAGGGCAAGCACCTCACCGGCGAGCGCTCGGCCACCGTCACCGTCACCCGGGACCAGAAGACCGGCGAACTGCTGCGCATCGACTTCACCCAGACCACCGAGACCTTCAGCGGCCGGTCCGGCGGGGTCAGCGGCAGCAACGGCAAGGACGGCAAGGACAAGCGCGGCGGCAGCGGCAAGAACACCGACAACTCCGGCGGCAGCGACATCGGCGTCGTCACCAACACCATCGCCTTCGACAAGGGCCCGCAGGGCGACGCCGACCGGGCCGTCGGCCAGGCGTGGCTGGACGGCGGCGGCGACCACACCGCGGCCTTCGAGTACCTGCTGGACACCAACGCCCCCACCAGCCGCCCCGGCGCGGACGACCCCTTCGGGCGGCTCCTGTTCGACAAGGGCAAGTCGAGCAGGACATCGTACGATGGCATGTCCGACGCGCAGGAGTACGGCTTCGAGCTGAACCTGGGGATCTCGATCGGGGCCTCCATCTCGATGGAGAACAAGTCCGAGACCCTCAAGGACGCCGAGTTCCTCGGCGCGCCGAGGGACGGGAAGCGGGACTACGTGCCGTACAGCTACTGCGCCAAGTGACCCCCGCCGCTCCGGTACCAGTGAGGAAACAGGGATGATCTTCAAGTCCACGCCGAAGCCGACACCTTCGAAGCCGCGGCGGCACGGTGTCCGTACGGCCGTCACCGCCGGCCTCGCCGCCGCGCTCCTGACCGCCTGCGGAACCGGCGGCAAGGAAGCGGCGACGACCCCGCAGGGCTGGTCCACCCTGACGACCGACCGGCTCACCGTCGCGTATCCGGCGGAGTTCAAGGAGGTCGCCGCCGCGGACCTCGCCGAGGGGAACGCGGCGGGAGCCGTCCGTACGAAGGACGGCTCCCCGGTCGGCGCGATCTACGTCGAGTTCGACTACGGGCAGGGCATCAACGACGCCGACATGGCCGGTACGGCAGCCGAGGCGCGCGTCCAACTCGGCGCGACCCCCTCCGAGACCACCGAGATCGAGGTCGCGGGGCCCGACGGCCGGGCGGAGGCGCGCCGTGTCGACTGGACCTCGACCTCGACCGGTGCGAAGGGGCAGCCCCCCAAGGGCACGAAGCTCGCGGGTGTGATGATCGCCGGTCTGGACACCAAGGACCGTCCGTACCTCATCACGGTCAACGCCGAGAAGGGGCTGCTGTCCGACAAGGACATCAAGGACATCGTCTCCGGCGTCTCCCTCAAGTAACGAAGCAGAGAAACAAAGAAACACAGAAACACAGAAGCAAAGAAGCAGAGAAGCAGAGAAGCAGAGAAACAGCGGCAGCGGATCGGAGTACGGCGTGTGGATCGAAGCGCTCTTCCTGCTCGTGGGGGTCGCGGCCCTCGCCGTCTCCGTCCACTTCGCCCGACGGCTCCTCATGGTGCTCGTCCTCCTCCGGAGCGGACGGCGTGCCGAGGGCCGGTGCGTGGACCGGCAGGTCTCCACCCACTCGGGTGTGGCGGGCGGCTCGCCCCGCTCCCACCCCGAGTTCGTCTTCGCCTTCCGTACGGAGGACGGCACCGCCGTCGAGTTCAAGGACCGGCCCGGCATGTTCGGCCACGAGGTGGGGGCGCCGGTCAGGGTCAGCTACGACCCGAGGTCCCCGCACAGACGTGCCACCATCGCGGGCCCCGGCGCCTGGGGCCCGGTCTACGTTCCCGCGCTGATCTGCCTGGGCACCGCCCTGTTCGCCCTGGCCCCGCTGCTGGCCGTCGCCGCCAAGGAAGGGCTGCTGTAGTAACGGCTGCTGCAGTACGGGTGGGTCAACCGGCCTGCTGTACGGCCACGCTCACCCGGGTCCCCGGCCGCAGCCCCCACCGTTCCATCGCCCCGGCCTCCGCCTCCAGTACATGGCGGGCCCGCAGTCGCGGCAGATGGAGCCGGCCCGGCTTCACCGTCCGGACCTGGACGACCTTCAACGAGCGGTCCAGATAGGCCACATCGATCGTGAAGCCCATCCGGAAGGTGTGCACGCTGTTGCACGGCGTGATCAGCAGCGCCCCGTCGATCCCCGTCCGGCCGAGCAGCCCGCGCCGCCGTGTCCCGTACGAGGCGGCGACCTCCAGCGCCACCTCCACCGGGCCGTCCTGCCCCGCGACCGTCAGCCGTCCCCTGCCGTTCCGCCATGTACCCATGGCCGTAGACCGTAGCGCCCGGTGGCGGCGTCGGGACGTCCTGCGGCCGTCATCTGGGTCCTGGTGCTCAGGAAGTGGGCCCCAGGACCCATGACCGGACCCGGCGGGTGGACCTAGGGTCGGTGGGGTGTACGCCACGCTGATCGTCCTCGCCGTTCTCTGGGGCGCCGCCACCGGGGTGCTGCTGCCGCGCGCCGCGTACCGGTTCTCCGTCGAGCCCGACGACCCGTGGCGCGACCGCTGCCCGGCCGGACACCTGATCGGCGGGGCGGCCGGCGGCTGGATCGGCACGGCGAGGTGCCCGGGGTGCGAGGCCGCCGGCATCGACGTGACCGCTCCAAGCGGTACACGCACAGATACGAGTACAGATACGCGTACAGACGCAGGTACGGATGCGGGTACAAGTACGCATACGGATACGAGTACGCGTACAGATGCGGGTACAAGTGCGGATACGAGTACGAGTACGGATGCCCGCACCGCCCCCGCCCCCACGCCCGACGTCCCCGCCCACTCCGGCCCGCCCGACGCCTCCCTCGTCCGCTACGCGCCCTCCCGCCTCGTCCCCCTCCTCGGCGCCCTCGGCTGCGGCGCCCTCGCCGCCGCCACCGGGCCCCGCCCCGAGCTGGCCGTCTGGCTGCTGCTCGCGCCCGTCGCCCTGCTCCTCGCCCTCGTCGACCGCAACGTCCACCGCCTCCCCGACCAGCTCACCCTGCCCCTGGCGCTCGCCGCCGCCGTACTCCTCGGGCTGGCCGCACTGGTCCCCGGCGGCGCGGACGACGGCGGCGACGGGCGCTCCTGGCCGACGGCGCTGCTCGGCGGGGTGGTCCTCGGGGCCTGCTACTTCGTGCTGTTCCTGATCAACCCGAACGGCATGGGCTTCGGCGACGTCAAGCTGGCCCTCTCCCTCGGTGTCGTCCTCGGCTGGTACGGCTGGGCGGTGCTCTTCGTGGGCGCCTGCGCCGGGTTCCTGCTCGGGGCGCTGTACGGGGTGGGGCTGATGGTGCTGCGCAGGGCGGGGCGCAAATCGGTGATCCCGTTCGGCCCCTTCATGATCGTCGGCGCGCTGCTCGGGCTGCTCCTCGGCGCCCTCTCCGTCGCCCCCTGACCCTCCCCGGGGGCCCGCGCGCGGACCCGTACGAAATGCGTTCGCGACGCCGTTCCCCGCCCTGCCACCATCACCCCCATGCCCACCTTCGAAGAGCTGATCGCCCAAGCCGCGGCCGTGTCCGTCGACGGCTGGGACTTCTCCTGGCTCGACGGCCGGGCCACCGAGGAACGCCCCGCCTGGGGGTACGCCCGCTCCCTGGCCGCCCGGATGGCCCACGCCGGGGCCGCGCTCGACATCGAGACCGGCGGCGGGGAAGTCCTCGCCTCCGTTCCCGAGCTGCCGCCGCTCACCGTCGCCACCGAGTCCTGGCCGCCGAACCTCGCCCGCGCCGGCGCGCTGCTGCGCCCGCGCGGCGTCACCGTCGTGGCGGCCCGGGAGGAGTCGCCGCTGCCCTTCGCCGACGGCGTCTTCGATCTGGTGGCCGCCCGCCACCCGGTCCGTGTGTGGTGGGACGAGATCGCGCGGGTCCTGCGCCCCGGCGGCCGGTACTTCTCCCAGGAGGTCGGTCCGGCCAGCGTCTTCGAGCTGGTGGAGTACTTCCTCGGGCCCCAGCCGCCCGAGGCCCGGTCCGCGCGCGACCCCGGGCGGGCCGTGGCCGCCGCGGAGGCGGCCGGTCTCCATGTGGTGGATCTGCGGACGGCGTCCCTGCGCACCGAGTTCCACGACATCGGCGCCGTCGTCTACTTCCTGCGCAAGGTCGTCTGGATGGTGCCCGGCTTCACCGTCGAGGCGTACGCGGACCGGCTGGCGGAGCTGCACCGTCTGATCGAGGCCGAGGGGCCCTTCGTGGCGACGACGACCCGTTTCCTGATCGAGGCGGTCCGCCCGGAGCGTTCTCCCGCGTCCACGGCCCCCTGACGAGAGGGTGCGCGGCGCCCCTGAACGCTCTCCGCGTCAAGGCGGGACTGCCCGGGATCGCCCCTGCGAGGGACGACACAGTATGGCGACTACTCGCCATTTTCCTTGGCCGTCGCCGGAAAAGCCTGGTGGCGGGGGTCCCTCATCATGGACCGCCGCTTTCGGAGCGTCATCCTGCTGCACGAGGGGCCCCACGATCCCTCACGAAGGGTTATGGTGGAAACCCCCCCTCGGGCCGGTCCGTATCCCCCCCCACGGACCGGCCCGTTTTCTGTCCCGGTCCGGTCACCGGGCCGGGGCAGGAGACGACAGGTGGCCCCGGTTCCGCTTCCATCCCCGGGCGGCCTCCGCGCCGTCGCCCTTCGCCCTTCGCCCCTGGTCCAGTCCAGGTCCGGCCCGGATCCGGTGCCGATCCGGATACGGAGCCCGGTGCGGCCCGCGCCGGATCCCGGCCGGGCACGGGGCCCCGGCCCGGTCGCGCACCGGCCGCCCCGGCTTCCGTACGGGCACGCCGTCGCCCCGGTCCCCGCCCCGGCGCACGGTCCGCGCGCGGTCCGGGCGCTCACAGCGTGTCAGCCCCGGGCGTCACGGAATGTCAGCTTCGACCCGCCCAGATGTTGGTCCCCGCCGTGTCCACGGCGAAGCCGTCGATCTCCTTCAGCTCCTCCGCCGACAGCTTCGGCGCGGAGAGCGCCGCGATGTTCTCCTCCAGCTGCCGCACACCGGACGCGCCGATCAGCGCCGAGGTCATCCGCGGATCCCGCAGCACCCACGTCAGCGCGAGCTGGGCCAGCGACTGGCCCCTGCGCCGCGCGATCTCGTCCAGCCCGCGCAGCCGCCGTACCACGTCGTCCGAGAGCAGATCCGGGTCCAGGGACTTGCCCTGACTGGCCCGGGACCCCTCAGGGATGCCCTTCAGATACTTGCCCGTCAGCAGCCCCTGGGCGAGTGGCGCGAACGAGATGCACCCCATGCCCGCCGTCTCCAGCGTGTCCAGCAGCCCGTCGCTCTCCGTCCAGCGGTTGATCATCGAGTACGAGGGCTGGTGGATGAGGGCGGGGACCCCCATCTCCCGCAGCAGCCGCGCCGCCTCCGCCGTCTGCTCCGCCGTGTACGACGAGACCCCGGCGTACAGCGCCTTCCCCTGCCGTACGGCGGAGGCCAGCGCCCCCATCGTCTCCTCCAGGGGCGTGTTCGCGTCGAAGCGGTGCGAGTAGAAGATGTCGACGTGGTCCAGGCCCATCCGCCGCAGCGAGGCGTCCAGCGACGACAGCAGGTACTTACGGGAACCCCATTCCCCGTAAGGGCCGGGATGCATCAGATATCCGGCCTTGGTCGAAATGACGAGTTCATCCCGGTAGGCCGAGAAATCCTGCGCGAAGATCTTGCCGAAATTCAGCTCGGCGGATCCCGGCGGCGGCCCGTAGTTGTTCGCCAGGTCGAAGTGCGTGACACCGAGATCGAAGGCGCGGCGCAGAATCGCGCGCTGTGTGTCGAGCCTGCGGTCGTCACCGAAGTTGTGCCACAGACCGAGCGAGATCGCGGGCAGTTTGAGGCCACTGCGCCCGGTACGGCGGTACTCCATGGAGTCGTACCGGTCGTCGGCCGCGAGATAAGAGGGAGAATTGGTCATGCTTCCCTCCTTATCACGGACTTGTGACGGACCGGGTTGGGTCAGCGCCCGGGGTCCGCAGTAATGTGACGGCTTCGGGGTCCCCGGGCCGGCCCCAGGATCCCGCCAGCGGACGCGCCGGTCCCCACGGAATCGAGAGGGTGGACTCAGTGAACGTGCGCGACCTGGTGTATCGGCTCTACGCGCGCCGGGTGGAAGGCCGCCTCGACCACGCCCAGGTGCCGAAGCACATCGGCGTCATCCTGGACGGCAACCGTCGCTGGGCGAAGGCCTCCGGCGGCACGGCCGAGCAGGGCCACAAGGCCGGCGCCAGCAAGATCCAGGAACTGCTCGGCTGGTGCTCCGAGACCAAGGTCGAGGTCGTCACCCTGTGGATGCTCTCCACCGACAACCTGGACCGCCCCCAGGACCAGTTGGCCCCGCTCGTCGCGATCATCGAGAACGCGGTCCGCGACCTCGCCGCCGACGGCCGCTGGCGGGTGCACCACGTCGGCACGCTCGACCTGCTGCCCGCCCAGACGCAGACCGTGCTCAAGGAGGCCGAACAGGCCACCCAGGGCAACAAGGGGATACTCGTCAATGTCGCCGTGGGCTACGGCGGCCGGCAGGAGATCGCCGACGCGGTCAGCTCCCTGCTGATGGACCACGCGAGCAAGGGCACCTCCTTCGAGGAGCTGGCCGAGATCGTCGACGTCGACCTGATCTCCTCCCACCTCTACACGCGCGGCCAGCCCGATCCCGATCTGGTCATCCGCACCAGCGGGGAACAGCGTCTCTCCGGCTTCATGCTCTGGCAGAGCGCCCATTCGGAGTACTACTTCTGCGAGGTCTTCTGGCCCGCCTTCCGCAAGGTCGACTTCCTCCGCGCCCTGCGTGACTACGCGGCCCGTCACCGCCGCTACGGAACCTGACCTTCCCCGTACCCCGCAAGGCATCCGTACCGCCGCGGCACCCGTTTCGGCCAGGTGTCCGCCGCCGCCCGCGCGCGCCCCGTCCGGTCCACCACCGGGCCCCGCCGGCCGCGAGCCCAGGGCACTTCACCCACGGTTCACCCACCGTCCGCCGTATGCCGTGGCATGGCGGCGCGTGTTCGAGGGAATACCTCCCCCAGGTCGATGTCCGAAAAGACAGGTCCGTGGACATCGCATCTCAGCGGACGGCATGGGGCCGTCCGCCCGGGAGGCCCTTTGCACCAGGACGACCGTGCGCCACGTCGTACGGGCGACATGGAGGGCCGGCGCTCGGCCCGCGCATGGGGCCCGAGCCCGGCCCACCCGCCCGCGACGCCGTCGCAACCCCGACCTCATCCGAGGGGGTACGTCCTTCCGTGGTGACCAGCACAAAGCGCCGCATGCCCGACAGGCGCACCTACGTTCTCGACACCAGCGTCCTGCTGGCCGACCCGAATGCCATGTCCCGCTTCGAGGAGCACGAAGTCGTGCTCCCCATCGTGGTGATCACGGAATTGGAGGCCAAGAGGCACCATCCGGAGCTCGGCTACTTCGCCCGCCAGGCGCTGCGCCTGCTGGACGACTTCCGTATCCGTTTCGGCCGTCTCGACGCCCCCATCCCGCTGGGCGACCTGGGCGGCACGCTGCGCGTCGAGCTCAACCACTCAGATCCCGGCATCCTGCCCGCCGGCTTCCGATTGGGGGACAACGACTCACGGATCCTCGCGGTGGCGCGCAACCTCCAGGCCGAGGGGTACGACGTCACGGTCGTCTCCAAGGACCTGCCGCTGCGCATCAAGGCGTCGTCGGTCGGTCTCCTCGCCGAGGAGTACCGCGCCGAGCTCGCCATCACCGACGCCTCCGGCTGGACGGGGATGAGCGAAGTCGCGCTCGCCGCCGACCAGGTGGACCTGCTCTTCACGGAGGAGAAGCTCTATGTGCCCGAGGTGAGCGATCTGCCGGTCCACACCGGCCTGGTGCTCCAGTCCGAGCGCGGCAAGGCGCTCGGCCGTATCACCTCCGAGGGCAATGTCCGGCTCGTACGCGGCGACCGTGAGGCCTTCGGGCTGCACGGCCGCAGCGCCGAGCAGCGCATCGCCCTCGACCTCCTCCTCGACCCGGAGGTCGGCATCGTCTCCATGGGCGGGAGGGCGGGTACCGGAAAGTCGGCGCTGGCCCTCTGCGCGGGACTGGAGGCGGTCCTGGAGCGCAGACAGCATCAGAAGGTGATGGTCTTCCGGCCGTTGTACGCGGTCGGCGGCCAGGAGCTGGGCTATCTGCCCGGCTCCGAGGCCGAGAAGATGAGCCCCTGGGCGCAGGCGGTCTTCGACACGCTCTCCGCGGTCGCGGGCCGGGACGTGATCGAGGAGGTGCTGGGGCGCGGCATGCTGGAGGTGCTGCCGCTCACGCACATCCGCGGCCGTTCCCTGCACGACGCGTTCGTCATCGTCGACGAGGCCCAGTCGCTGGAACGGAACGTCCTGCTGACCGTTCTGTCCAGGATCGGGGCCAATTCCCGTGTCGTGCTCACCCATGACGTCGCGCAGCGCGACAATCTCCGGGTGGGCCGTTACGACGGAATTGTCGCCGTCGTCGAGAAACTGAAGGGCCATCCGCTCTTCGCGCATGTCACGCTCACCCGCTCCGAGCGTTCGCAGATCGCCGCGCTCGTGACCGAAATGCTGGAGGACGGCCAGATCTGACCTCGTATCACCACACTTGGCGCCGCCCGGCGAAGCCGAAGAGCTTAGCCGGGCGGCGCTGTGCCGCGCCCCTATTTCCTTGAAACTGCTGGGGCAAACGGCGTGTGAGCTTTCCCACGCAACGAAGAATTGCCTCCCGGCGTTACCTTCCGGCAGAGTCTTGCTTCCGTCAGGCCCCGCATGCGGCACACACGCACCACCAGGGTGCGGCACCACACAACTCCACAACTGCCGCCGCATGCCGCCCGCGCACCACGCGGCACCCTCCGCAAGGGGGTTGTCCACCGGGCCCGTGTCTCCCGTGACCCACGTTGTACGGAGACCAGTGCCAGGGGCACGATCGCGCCCGCGAGGTCACGTATGCGGGCGATGCTGGAAGGACACCGTGTGAGCCGGATCTCGGTCCGGGGATTTGCCGTGGCATCTGCCACCGCGGTCACCACCGTCGGCGCTGTGGTGGGTGTTGCCTCGGGCGACCCCCAGACCTCGGGCGACAATTTCGAGGCGACCGCGGCGGACATGACGCTCCTCGCAGAAATCCCCGCGGGCCAGCAGGCCCAGGTGCAGACCGCTTCGCTGACGCAGCAGGCGGACGCCCAGGCCGCCGCCGCCGACACCACGGCGCGGAAGTCCGCCGAGGAGTCGGCCCGTATCCAGGCCGCGAAGGACGCCAAGGCGAAGAAGCAGGCGGCCGACGACAAGGTCGAGGCGGAGAAGAAGGCCGCCGAGGAAAAGAAGAAGAAGGAGGCCGAGGAGCGCGCGAGCCGCAGCGAGACGCGTTCCACGTCCACCACCGGGTCCTTCCCGCAGCAGAGCTCCTACACCGTGGCCCAGGTCCAGGCGATCGCCCGGTCCATCGTCCCGGCGGACCAGTTCCAGTGCTTCAGCAACATCGTGAACCACGAGTCGACCTGGAACTACAAGGCGCAGAACCCGTCCTCGGGTGCGTACGGACTGGTCCAGGCCCTCCCCGGGTCCAAGATGTCCTCGGCCGGCGCCGACTGGCAGACCAACCCCGCCACCCAGATCAAGTGGGGCCTCGGGTACATGAACGACCGGTACGACAGCCCCTGTGGCGCGTGGTCGTTCTGGCAGGCCAACAACTGGTACTAGATCCACCCCGAGCCCTTCGCGGTGCTCGTGGCGCTCAACCCCGGGAAGCCCCCCGCCGTCCTACGGTGGGGGGCTTCTCCCCTGTACGGTTCTTATCGATCAGGCTCCGGGGAGTGGGCGTGGAGAGCAAGACGGGGGGAAGTGGAAGCTTCATGTCAAGACTGCCAGCGTGGCTCGGTCAGGTGGGTGCGGAGCTCACCCGTTTGGGGGAGCGCCTCGACCAGCGCCAGGCCGAAGCCGAAGCCGACGAGGGGGCCGTGACCGGAGGCGTACGGGACAGCGTCCCGCCGCCTGCGCCCGCCGCCCCCGCCGAAGCCCCCGCCCCTGTCGAAGTTCCCGCTCCCGCCACCGTTCAGGCCAAGGCCGCCCGGGAGCCCGACCCCGCCACCGCCATCCCCTGGGGCATGCGTGTCGCGGGCGAGGCGGCCTGGCGGCTGCTCGTCCTCGGCGGGCTGCTCTGGGTGCTGATGCGGGTCATCAGCGCCCTGCAACTGGTCGTGATGGCCTTTGTCGTCGGCCTGCTGATCACCGCGCTGCTCCAGCCGACCGTCGCCTGGCTCAGGAACCGCGGCGTGCCCCGGGGGCTGGCCACCGCCCTCACCGCGATCTCCGGATTCGTGCTGATGGGGCTGGTCGGCTGGTTCGTGGTGTGGCAGGTCATGGAGAACATCGACGATCTCTCCAACCGGGTCACGGACGGCATCGACGAGCTGAAACGCTGGCTCCTCGACAGCCCGTTCCATGTGACCGAGGACCAGATCAACGGCATCGCCAAGACGCTCAGTGACGCCGTCGGCGCCAACACGGAGGCGATCACGTCCGCCGGGCTCCAGGGCGTGACCGTCATCGTCGAGCTGCTGACCGGCGTGTTCCTCGCCATCTTCTCCACGCTCTTCCTGCTGTACGACGGCCGCACGATCTGGAACTGGTTCCTCAAGCTGGTCCCCGCCCAGGCCCGCGAGGGCGTCTCCGGCGCCGGACCCCGCGCCTGGCACACGCTCACCGCGTATGTGCGCGGCACGGTGCTGGTGGCGCTCATCGACGCGATCTTCATCGGTCTGGGGCTCTACTTCCTCGATGTCCCGCTCGCCGTGCCGCTCGCCGTCATCATCTTCCTGGGCGCGTTCATCCCGCTGGTCGGCGCGGTCATCTCCGGCGCGCTCGCCGTGGTCGTGGCGCTGGTCACGCAGGACGTCTTCACCGCGCTGATGGTGCTGCTCGTCGTCCTCGGCGTGCAGCAGATCGAGGGCCATGTGCTCCAGCCCTTCATCCTGGGCCGGGCCGTACGGGTGCACGCCCTGGCCGTCGTCCTCGCGGTCGCCGTCGGCGGTCTGGTCGCGGGCATCGGCGGGGCGGTGGTGGCGGTGCCGCTGGTCGCGGTCACCAACACGGTCGTCGGCTACCTCCGCGCGTACAGCCAGGAGCAGGAGCTGAGGAACACACCTCCGCCGCACGGCGCGACGGCCCACACCCTCGCCCCGACCCCGGCGCCCGCCCCCGCCGCCCCCGTGCAGGACGCCGCTCCCGCGCAGGGCGCGGGGTCCGAGCCCTCCGACGCGCCGGCCCCGCGCCCCTCGGCCTCGCCCGCCGTGGCGGAGGCGGGCGACAACCCCGGATGATCTCCGAGCCGGAGCTGGCGGGGGACGACGGCGACGGCGCCCACGGTACGGGGGCCGCGCGGGACCGCGCGGCCCCCGAGTCCGTCCCGGAGGCCGAGACACTGGCCGGTGAGGGGCGGCCCGGCCGGGACGTCCTCCGGGGCCGGCCGCCGTGGGCCTGGGCGCTCGGCGGCGCGCTGGCCGCCTCCCTGCTCTGGGCCGGCGGGCTCTACGCGTACGACCTGACGGGCCCGGATCTACGGGGGTACGGGGCCACGCGCGATCTCTGCGCCGCCGCCGAACTGCCCGCGCTGACCGTGCTCCTCGGCCCGAAGAGGGAGCCCCGTCCGGGCGGCGACCGGGACGAGGCGGTCGACCGGGCCATCTGCCATGTGCGGCTGGAGCGGCCGGGCCGGTCCGGCGACCGCGGGGGCGGCGGGGGTGGCGAGGGCTTCCTGGGCGGCACCCCGTCGTACGCCGCCGTCGTCATCGAGTACACCCTGCACAAGAAGGCCGACCCCGCGCCGGAGTTCGAGGCGCTGGCGGCGCCGGTCTCCCTCCACGGGCAGCGGCGCGAGGACATGGGCGCCGTCCCCGGGCTGGGGGACCGGGCGTTCCTGGTGACCTCTCCGGAGCGCACCCTGCCGGGGCTGCGGGTCCTGGACGGGGCGGCCGAACTCTCCCTCTCCGTCTACGAGGTGACCGGCTCCGTGGTCGACCCCACGACCGGTGAGTTCGAGGAGGACGAGCCGCTCCGCCTTGCCGAGATCGAACCCGATCTGATCGAGGACATGCGGGCCCTGATGGCCGCGCTCAAGAAGTGACGTGCGTGCCCGGACGGGCCCGGTAAACGGTTTCGCCCCGCCGGACCCGGGTGGTCCGGCGGGGGGTGGACGCGTGTCGGCCGTAAGCGGTGGGGCGGGTAAGCGGTGTCGGTCTC